>CAYJQD010000048.1:0-8537 GCA_964372235.1 uncultured Methanosarcinales archaeon | reverse complement strand
GCAACCTCAGAAAGATGAGGGAAGTATTTAACGTCGATCACTTGATCATCCATCCTAGTGTCGAAGTCTTGAAACACTTGCATAAGAAATGTTTCAAGCTCATGGGAGATATGAGTTGGCATAATCATTGCGGAATCTTCTCTTATCCTGTACAAGTAGCAGTAAAGTTCAAGATCCCACTTATCATCTGGGGAGAACATGGATACACTGATACCGTAGGAATGTTTAATATGAATGACTTTGTTGAAATGACTAAGAAGCATCGCAATGAACACGCCTGCCGCGGTTACGATTGGGACGATATGGTAGATCCTAATTTAAATTTACGAGAGAAAGATCTACTCAATCACCGTTATCCGACTGATGAAGAACTTGAAGAAAATAATATCCGTGGAATATACATCGGCTTTTATGTCTTCTGGGATGCTAATGCCCACACCAAGAAGATGATGGACCTGTACGGCTTCGAGACCTTGCCATTCGAGCTAGAAAGGACTTATCGGCGCATGTCTGCCTTAGATGACATGCACGAAACTGGTATTCATGACTACATGAAATTTATCAAATTTGGGTATGGCAGAGGCTCAGACCATTCTTGTAAAGATATCCGCTTAGGATACATGAGCAGAGAAGAAGGTGTGGCCATGGTTAAGAAATACGATCATGTCAAATCGCAGCGAGACTTACAGCGCTGGCTGAAATATGTAGACATGACTGAAGAAGAATTTGATCGTATCGCTGACACGTTCAGAGATCCTCGCGTCTGGTGGATCCAGGATGGAGAATGGTACAAGGATAACATCTGGGGAGAACCTAGCTCCTACGGAAAAGTGTTGCTTTCAGAAAAAGAACAAGAGCGCTATTACTGGAACGACACCAAAAAAGGAGTGGGAAGACCTCCGATCGTTAAATAATTTTAGAGCTGAACAATTTCTGCGTCGAAGTAGTTGGTAATTCATAATCTTTAAAAGTAAGTTCTGGCAAAGCAAAATCATGCAGCCTTTCAAAATTCAGATAAAAACTAATCTTATTTTCGGTCCTGGAAAATTAGAGGAATTGCCAGAACTTCTTAAAAAAGAAAAATTCAGCAAAGTTGCTGCCGTTATCGATAAAGGAGTAGCCAATAACTCTGCTTTGCTAAATATATTTGCTAAGGTAAAATCGGAAGGGATCACCTTAAATGTGTTTGTCAATGAAGTGGCTGAACCTGACTACGATTTTTTAGACAATTTTAAGGATAATTTTGCAGACGTAGAATACCAATGCTTGATCGGAATAGGTGGAGGAAGCAGCCTTGACCTGGCTAAAGGAATAGCTGTTTTACTTGCTAATCCCGGAAAGGCCATCAGCTATCGTGGTTTTCCTGACCTGAAAAACAAACCTCTTCCAGTGATCGCCATCCCGACTACTGCTGGTACGGGCAGCGAAGTTACGTATAATGCAGTATTTACTGATTCTGCAGAAAAAAGAAAATTAGGAATCAATTCTCGGTTAAACTATCCTATCTACGCTATACTTGACCCTAATCTTACTTTATCCTGTCCTCCTTCTGTGACTGTATCTTCGGGGATGGACGCTATCGTGCACGTAGTAGAAAGTTTCGTGAGCAAAACGTCAAATCCAATTTCCAAGATGGTAGCCAAAGAATCATTTCAACTAGTATATCCTAATCTACTGCGGGTGCTGAACGAGCCTAATAATATTGAAGTACGCGGTAAGCTGCTGCTGGGAAGCTATCTTGCAGGAATCTCTCTTGAGACCGGCGGAGGACCTTCTTCCAGTTTATCATATCCTTTAGGATCATTGTTTAAAGTTCCGCATGGAATAGCAGGAGGGGTCTTTATCGATAAGATTGTTAAATTCAATGTAGAGAAAGGATTTACCGGCTATACAGAGATGTATGACAGCATTTGTCCTAGCCAAAATCATCTTTCCATAGCTGAAAAAAATAAAGCCTTCGTGGAAAAAATGGAACAGCTAGCAAATTCGCTGAACGTGCCGAAGAAGCTTACCCATTTCAAGATAGAGAAAGAACATAAAGCTTCCATTCTAGATTTCACTTCCAAGTATATGATGGGCGGTATCAATCAAAATCCAGTTGAGATGAAGCTGGAAGATGTGGACGCAATATTAGAAAGCATGTTGTAAGAAATTATAGAAGCAAAATAGAGGTAAAAATAATGCCAGGATGGGAATTGATTGGAAAAGAAGAAAAAGAAGCTTTAAATGATATTTTTGAAAGAAGCAACGGCGTCTTTTATCGGAGCGCATTTGACGTCCGAAGAAATCATATCTTCAGGGTTGATGATTTTGAAAAAGAAGTCGCTAAGAAAGTAAACATCAAGTATGCCTATTGCGCTTCCAGCGGCACTTCAGGATTAAAAGCAGCCTTAGTTGCGTTAGGAGTAAAAAGAGGAGATGAAGTTATCACCCAATCTTTTACTTTCATCGCTACAGTAGAAGCTATTTTAGAATTAGGGGCGATACCTGTTATTACCGAGATAGATAAGTCACTCAACATGGATCCCGTAGATCTACGTAATAAGATCACCAGCAAAACCAAAGTTATTATTCCCGTCCACATGGGCGGCGTTGCGGCTAAGATGGATGAAATCATGCTTATAGCTAAGAGACATAACCTTAAAGTATTGGAAGATAGCTGTCAGGCTTTTGGCGCTACCTATAACGGAAAACCATTGGGGACCATCGGAGATATGGGAGTCTACAGTTTTGATGGAGGAAAGATCATCACTACTGGTGAAGGCGGTGCGATCGTTACTAACAATGAAAAATTATTCAGAACTGCCAGAGAATATTGTGATCATGGTCATGAATTAAATCCTAACGTTCCGCGCGGAGAAGATACCAGAACCATCTGGGGATTTAATTACAAGATGACTGAGTTGCAAGGAGCAGTAGGATTAGCACAATTAAAGAAGATGGATTACATCTTACAAAAACAAAAAGAGCATAAAAAATTTATCAAAGACGCTTTACGAGACCTGAAAAACATAGAATTCAGAGAACTTCCTGACCCGGATGGAGATGCCGGAGATACTTTATTTTTCTTTGTAGAAAATAAAGATAAGGCAAAGCTGTTCGCAAAATTGATGAAAGAAAAAGGCCTAGGAACTAAAAATGTCCCCGATGCCATAGATTGGCATTTTGCCGGAACCTGGACCCAGATCTTCCACGATTTTGACGAATACAAGGGCAAGGAACTGAGCCAAGTCTGGAAAACCTCCAATGATTTATTGCGCAGAGCGATCGCCCTTCCTATTCTAGTAAACTGGACTGCAGAAGATCTTACGAGGATCATTCAGAACCTGAAAGAGATCGCTGAGAAAGTGAATGATTAAAGTTTATTTTTCATTAATCCTTTCTACTTTAAAGAAATAACGTGGAGAAGTGACATTAAAATAATCGCACTCTCCTATAATACTCACTTTACTATTTGGTAAAGATTTCAGAAGATTAGCTATATTTCCCTTTATTTCTTCTTGCTTAATTCCAAAATTCTTCATTCCTTCAACATATTTAGGATAGCCGTTTTCTCTACTATCAGCCATCGCAAAAATCATTGTCTTTTTTGTTTTCTTCCAAAGAATACTCAATATTTTATTTGCAATTTTTTCTCCTTGATTAATATAAATTTGATGATATACAGAAAGAAATAAGGTACTTTCTGCTTCAGGAACAGTATAAACATTATTTTCATCTAGCAACAATTCTTTGCAAGATATATCTAAACCAGACATTTTTGATAAGATATTTACAATACCAATTCTTCTCCTACTACCATCACAAGCCCATACTTTACATCCTTTTCTTTTGGCAAGTTCTAATCCAAAATATCCCTTACCGCAACCAATATCGTTGACCCTCGAGTTAGGCGGTACATGCCCAATGATAATATTTAGATGCTTCTGTGATAATTCTTTACCAGAAATTGAACTAAACTGGGTCATCATTGATGGCTGATAAAATAACGCAAAAAGCTTATTTTTTAAACCCTCTAACTTAAACAATTCATATCTATCCTTAAACAATACCATAATCAAAAATCTCCTTAATATTTCTTTTAAGAATTTCCATTACTTCTCTATCACTATCCACTAAAATGATTTCTTTGTGTTTCATCTCTTCCATTATTTTTGCCGCAAAATGCTTAACTGGATTTTCAGGAAGCAGATTTTTTTCTCTCCTTTTTCCTTCTTTTTCGCTAAGAACAATACAATCTGCATACTGTATACCCATCATTTTAAGTGCAGCCGCGCGATGCTTGCCTGTTGTTACATTAAAAATTCCGTTTTCCCAATAACCTTGGATAAAAGAATTGAATCTATATGGTTTGTATCCTAATTCATCTAAACTTTTAAGTAAATAGGGATATGCTGAAGGTTTATCTGACTTATGCCATTTTATAACCATAGCACTAACTTTGATTGTTTGAATATTTCCTAAGATTTTTCTAAAGCGATTAATGAATTTCATTGTCTTCCTAATTTTGCTTTCCACAATAAAGTGGAATAGTTGTATATAAAACTTTCCTCAATATTGTGGCATGCCTAAAAGAACGATGCAAGAGGTACGAAAAGCAATCTTAGAAGCCTTGAGAGATGGAAAACCACATTCTTTTGGAAACTTAGAAAGAAAAACAGGTACTAACTGGTTAAGTGTACGTAAACATGTAGATGATTTGATTCTTTTTAATGCTGTTACTAAGAAAGAATACTTAAAACATGACCAGAATGGACGTCCCTATATCGAAGTTACCATCACAAAAGAAGGCCTTTCCTTGTTAAAGAAATTGTAATTTACGGAGAAATTAACTATTATAGTATTTTTGTTCTAGTGGATTAACAATTTGTCCTGCTTCAATAGCGCTCCTGATTTCACGGATAGCATCTTCAACAGTATATCTCACTGTAAATCCTAATAAGTCATTGAATTTAGAATTATCTTGATGATAATTACGTAAATCAGCATTTTCCGGCGTAGTTTCGATGGTTATCTCCGGCATTTCTCTTTTGATCATTTCACCCAACTGGTAAATTTGATAATTTTGTTGGTTAGAACCAATGTTAAAGATCTGGCCTTTCACTTTATCGATTGGTGCTTCTAGACACTTTATGTATGCTTCTGCTGCATCGGCAACATGTACCAATGGCCTCCATTGTTGGCCGCCAAAAATCTTGATCTTTTTCTCAGTAACTGCCTTCATGGTAAGAACATTAACCACCAAATCGAATCTCATCCTAGGCGATAAGCCATACAGTGTTCCCATCCTGAAGATAGTTGGAGAAAAATTTTCATCGACCAAGCTAAGGATACCTTCTTCCGATTTGAGCTTCGATCGAGCATAGAGTGAGACTGGATTAGGAGTAACTTCTTCATGCACCAAGCCTTCTTGCACACCATAAACACTGGCGGTAGAAGCGAAAATAAAGCGATTGATTTGATTATATTTACATGCCTCTGCAAAGATCTTAGTTGCCAAATAATTGATTTCGATTGTATTTTCCGGTTCCTGCTTGCAGGCAGGATCGCCCACAATTGCCGCAAGATGGATTACCGAATCAATATCTTTCAAGGCTTTATAGATAACTTCTATATTTCTGATGTCTCCTTTGACTAATTCAAAATTTTCGTGGCGTAAAAGTTCGCGGATAGCTTCTTCGCCAAAAGTCAGGGTATCCAAAACGCGAACCTTATAATTCCGTTCAAGTAATTTTCTAGCTAGGATAGATCCTAAATATCCTGCTCCGCCGGCAATCAATATTCTTTTTATTTTAGAAGAATTTTTAGGACCTACATAGGATCGAAGATTTTTTGATAACACTAAATCTATCATTTGTCCATGCTCATTGACCACAGGAATCAATCGCTCTGCATCATTGGTTACCTTCCGTACGATAGAACCTATAACTGAATCAACTGCCTTGGGATCATTCAAATCAGTATTCTTGATCAGGACCGGATCCTTGTTCATGATCACTTCAACACGAGAATTGACATCATTCCCTGACATTACCGCGCGCCTAATGTCCCCATCGGTTACCAAACCGACTACTTTCCTATTTTCTTTGCTATCTATTACGAGAATGGTTCCCATGCCGTTTTTATCGATAGCATTCATTGCTTCTTTGATAGTCTTATTTTTCTCGATTTGAATTGATTTCAAAGACTCTTCATCCATGCCGCTGCTAATTTTCTTTTGATATGCGGGATTTTCATCTCGATTGATACTGAGACAGATTGCATCGATGAACTTTCCATCGGAGAAATATTGTTTCTTCTTTCTACCTTCCTCTTGAAATCCAGCCTTTTGAAAAGCACGTAAGGAACCAACATTATTCTCGTACACATCAGCATTAATTTTCCGTAAACCGAGATTATTGAAAGCATAATCAACCGCTAAACGTATTGCTTCTGGGCCGTATCCTTTGCCCCAATAATTTTTATCCCCTATCATTATTCCTAGAATTGCAAAACCGTGCTCCGTATTGATAGGACCTAACTTAACGTTTCCAATATGCTTATCTTTATCTTTCACCACCACTGCCAGCAGAATAGAATTCTCTTCCTTTACTTTTTTTTCAACAAAATCTTTTACGGCATCCTTAGTATGTTTTCCAAACCGAGCTTCCATGTATTTGACCACATCCGGATCATTCATCCAGCTGACATACTCGTCATTAACATCACTCGGTAAAGTTTCACGTAAGAAAATTCGTTCTGTTTCCACTAATCTATTAGCCATTTTAAAAAAATGATCAGATTTATCCTCTTTTAAGATAACGTTCCTCCTCTTGCACTTACGAAGAGACCGTGATTCTCTCTTTATAAAAGTTATTAACTTCAGAACCAGCCCTAGTTCCTTAAAGTTTATATATGAGAAATTATGAAATTTAATCTAAGAAAAGACGGAAAAAATTTTACAAGGTTAAGCTAAGTGAGACTCAAATGATAGCCATTATAGACTATGGAGTGGGAAATCTTTCTTCGGTAGGTAATGCTTTAAAATCCATAGGAGTAGAAGCAGAAATAACCAATGATCCAGCTAAGATTCGTGCGGCAGATAAGATTATCTTACCTGGAGTCGGCGCTTTCAAAGCAGGCATGGAAAATTTGCAGAAGCTAAAATTAGTGGAGATCCTGCAGGAAGAAGTGATGGTCAAAAAAAAACCTTTTCTGGGGATCTGCTTAGGAATGCAATTGATATTCACGAAAAGTTACGAAGATGGCGAAACCAAAGGTTTAGGCTGGATCAAAGGAGAAGTAGTTCGCTTCGATGTAGAAAAACAAGGATTATGTGTCCCTCATATAGGCTGGAATGAAGTACAATGTGATACTAATTCGCTGCTTTTCAAAGACGGACCGGAGATACAGCATTTCTATTTCGTCCATAGCTTTTACCCAATTCCAGAGGAAAAGATAAGCATTGGAGTCTGTAACTACGGAATTGATTTTACCGCCGTCTTACAGAAAGAAAATATCTTCGCTACCCAATTCCATCCGGAAAAAAGTCAGCATGAAGGATTAGAGTTACTCCGCAGATTTGCGGTGTTATAGTAATGAGGTATTAAAAGAAAATGTTAAAGAACCGCTTGATCCCCTGCTTGTTCCTGAAAAATGGCCACATCGTGCGTAGTGAGAAATTTACTTTTCATCAACTATTAGGAGATCCTATACATCAAGTTGATCGCATTAATTCTTGGTCAGCTGATGAGCTAATCTACGTTGACATTAGTAATGAAGAATATTATGATTTGCGGCGTGATGATACAAGAGTCAAAACTATGCCCAGCATTTATCAAATTATTGAAGAAATATCTAGGACCTGTTTTATTCCTCTAACCTTCGGAGGGAACATCAAAACGATCGACGATATCAGAGGAAGATTGAAAGCAGGTGCAGACAAAGTAGTCATAAATACCATAACCCATGAAAATCCTGCTTTCATAACCGAAGGAGCAAAGATTTTCGGAAAGCAATGTATCGTCGTTGGGATCGACGTCAAAAAGAATGAAGAAGGAAAGTATGAAGTATATAGTCATCACGGAAGGAAAGCGACCGGAAAAGACCCGGTGGCCTGGGCAAAAGAAGTAGAAGCCTTAGGTGCAGGAGAAATTTTCCTGAATTCCATCGATCGAGATGGTACTGCAGAAGGCTATGATACTGAGCTTATCAGGATGGTGGCAGAAAATGTTACTATTCCAGTCATCGCTTGCGGAGGGGTAGGAACCTTTGAAGATTTTAAGGAAGGAATAACTAAAGGGAAAGCTTCCGCGGTCGCGGCAGGAAACATTTTTAACTTCACTGAAAACAGCGTTATTCAGGCGAAAAAAAACATGCTTGCCGCTGGATTGAATGTACGGCCGATCGTCAAACCGGTCAATCCCTTACCGAAACATAATAATTACAACCAAACCAAAACTAAAATCACAATCTAAGACGAGGTGGAACTATGACTGAAGTGACATTACAAAAAATTGAAGGGAGCAACATTTTCAGGCCGCCGAAAATGAGGTATT
>CAYJQD010000047.1:8195-8894 GCA_964372235.1 uncultured Methanosarcinales archaeon | reverse complement strand
TTACAAATCGTATCCTGAATTAGCAAATCCAGATGCCCGATCGGGAGCAGCCTGTTGTCCAAGCAATTATTGCTGGAATGGATACAGTTGTGTAGAACCTATGGGAACCTTGACGACGGTGAGCGAACATATTGCTGATGGCCGGGATTATCGTTGCATAGAGGGACAATGGAAGTTGTCTCCTTTAAAGTTTGATTGGAACAATCAACAATGGGGATTCTGCCCGCAGCAAGATGAATGTTTTGTCTTGGGCTCAGGAAAAGCAGAAAATACGGCACAGAGCTTCTATAAAGGAGAATATCCCATCTGTATTAATAACACTGAATATGTTTTCGACAATTACTGCAACCAAGGGAACTGGACCAGTCGAACTAAGTTTTTGGCAACAAAATTATTAGAAGTAGCTGAAAATGATGAATATATATTGTATTGTTCTCCGTATAGACAAGCATTGTTAGATGTAGGAAACGACGAAAATTACTTAGGAGGAGAATTCTTGGTAACTCAAAAACAAACTCAAACTATCGGCCAAAGCTTGCAGAAGCCAACTCAACCGCAAGTGCTTCCTACCTGTTTTGCTAATATTAAGGATCCGCAGGGAAAACGCTTAGTTCCTGACAGCCAAAATACCTGCATCAATAACGTATGCGTATTACAGTATAAAGATGGGGGAGAATTTAAAGTAGCTTTTGCCACAAC
>CAYJQD010000047.1:0-8185 GCA_964372235.1 uncultured Methanosarcinales archaeon | reverse complement strand
ACTTTAAACAAAGAAATTGATGATCCGAAATCCTTCCTCGTCTCCCTGAACATTCCTCAGGATAAATTAAGCCAAGTATGCCAGAGTTCAGGCAGCGATTTCATCGAGTGTAACCTGCAAGGTTTAGAATTTCCTAGCACCGCAGATTTATACCACTCCGATGAATTGAATGCGATCATCTTTGCTCGAGATGGAATACAATTAGAACCAGGCGTCGTGGACAAGATATCAAAGTGGTTCAAGAATTTATTTGGCTCCGGTCTTTTGGTGGAAAAAACGTTTGTAACTGAGGCACAAAACTTTAGGAATGTGTACATTGCTAATGTCAATGGCAAGAAAGTTCGTGCCGTAGAAGAAATATTCCCTGGTGTAAAGCAGACCTTGGTGGCAGAATACCAAAACTTTGATACGCCGGTATGTGAATATGTCAAGAATATCAAAGTTCCTCCGGAATTGCAGCTTGAATTGTTAGAACAAGCTTCCGGTATAGAAAAAGTGCATTGTGCAATAAATGGGACTACACAAAAAGTAGTGGTGAATGCTGGATTAGATTTCTTCTGGCCACAATTGACTGGAAAGTTAAGGATAGGCGAAAATAGTTAAGGATTTTTTGTTATAGTTTTTTATCCAGAATAGATTTATAAGTTTCAATTCTTTCTTTTTTACTATGTACAAAAAGAGTGGGCAGATCACAGTATTTATGATTATAGGATTATTGATTCTGTTTGTTTTTATCTTTGTGTTCAGCCTAAGCGCAGGGATAAAAAAAGAACAATTGCAGGACATCCAAGAAAAAACACTAACCAAAGCTTTCAAAAAAGAAGCATTGCGGATCTTTGTAGAAGATTGCTTGACTGATGAATTGGAAAAAGGTTTGGTGCTGATCGGAAAACAGGGAAGGCTCTGGAGCGATCAGCCTGGGGGAAGCAGAAATTTTGAGGAAGGAATTTCGGGAATAACAGTTGGGAACGACCGGCTTTTTTATAGCATGATTCGCGATCCTTATTTAGAATATGAGAATGCCTATCCCTGCAGCAATGAATCAAGCCCTGACGAATTTTGTCAATACTCTTATCCCGATACGAAAGTAGGGTTTGGATCCCTAGAATTACGAACTAGTACAATACAGAATGATTTGCGCCGCTATTTACTCAATAAGACCGTATTTTGTGTCGCAGAATTTGCAAAACAAAATATTTCTAGCAGCGCAGTTCTCGAATCTCAAGAAATTGACCTTAATCTAGGCATCCATGACGCAGGCATAGATGTAAAAGTTAATTATCCTTTGAAATTAAGTTTAGGAAATGAAGAGTTTTTCCATCTATCGCAGTTTGACTTTTTTTATCCTACAAAATTTAAAGCCTTGCTTGATACCGCGGTAAGTTTTCCATTAAGAATGGATTGGCAGTATGTTGATTTTAATTACACCAATAAAACGTTGATAAATGGATCTTTTACGTATGGGAACGAGAATACGGTTCAAAATGGTAACTGCCTGCCTTTCAAGAATTATTTCTTTTGTCAGCAAGCATTGTTTTCTGAACAGTATGCATCACTAGGAGTAGAAATGTCCCGTCAATCTTTGCCTAACGGCGATGATGTCTTTGTCTTCAAATCATCGACCGTTTTGAATACGCCAGAGTTGTACACATACCAATTTGCACGACAAAATAGGCCGCCAGCATTAGATTATATCCATAGGCTAGAATGCCCCGCGGCAGGATATGATTATCTCGTGATTAAAGACGATCCAGAATTAGGCAATATTAGTTTTAATGTGACTGGACTTGATCCGGATGAAGATGCTGTACATTATTTTGTTCAAGATGAAAATAATAATATTGTACCAGGACAACATTTCTTGCGCACTAATGTCCAAGAACAAAAAACGCCTTACAGCCTCTATGCTTACGCAAATGATGAACATAACGTGAAAGATTGGCAGAACGTTAGAGTATTGGTGGACAGACCTTTGGAATTAGGGGTTTCTTTATCTATGCCTTATAAATTCAGAACATCAGATGGAGAACTAAAGGAATTCAGTGGTAATAACGGCATTTTCCCGATCAATGGTGCTTATTTGGTTTCTAAAGAAGATCCCAGTTTTTTGAAAGTGATTTTTCCTGAAACCTCTTATGTTCCTTCCTCGTTATATTCTCAGGAAATACGATTGGCCTATGCTAATAAAAATGGTACGGGAACGGAAAATTTTGATTACAAGATCCCAGAAGGTTTACAGATAGCAGGAAACCAAGGATGTTTTAGCTTTCCAGGTGGAAGTTCTAAATCAAAAGATTGTACTTTAACCGGCTATAAAAATGATATCCTGAATTTGAATCAACTATTCTCGCCAACTGCAGCTTTCCCGCATTTTAGAGAAGTAACCAATAAAGGACAGTTAAATTTATCTGTTAGCGCTCAGTACTGTGCTCGATTTAAGGAAGTAGAAGCGCAGGAAATAAAAGTTGTGGTCAATGAATGTGTGCCACATCGGAATCCTGAGCACCCCTGGGCTTACCCTTACCACGAATATGCATATTCTTCTTTTAATTTTGGAACGCAACAAGGTAAGTGTATTAAGGATGAAAATGGCGAATGTATCAAAGAAGAGATCAATCCTTTTGAGGCCACGCATAGCTGCTGCATCGGTGTGGCAGAAAATCCAAACGATTGGCAGATCGCTGATGCAGATTACCCGAAACCTTGCTTTATCAATCCAAAACCAGGGTGCTATGGCCAAGTCCAGTCCAAGAAGTTTCCAGGAACTCCCTATACTTCTTTAAAACCGGGATACATACAAGAGGTGCAGCAGCAATTCTGCAGTGGAGAAAGAGGTAATGTGTGTGATGGAGCGTTTAGGAATGAGCTTAAAGAAGGGAAATTGATCTGCGGTATTCCTGGACAAGATAGCTGCAATAATGGTATAGATCAACATTGTGCAAACATATTTGCATTTGGATATTCTGGCGAAGGGGAAAATAAAGGTTGGTGCCACGGAACATTTGGTTGTTCCAGCTTCTGTCAGGAACCTGTGGCATATGCTGGGCCTTCTACCCAGGAAAAAGTATTTGACCTTAATGTATTGGCTTTAAAGGAAGAAGCTCTTGATGAAAGTGATATTTCTTTCAGCTGCGGATGTACGGCAGAAGGACAAATCTGTGACAGTAATTTTGATGGAAAATTTAATGGATTATGCCAGGCCGACAGCAGTTGTGTTGGGGATGCTTAGAAAAGCTTCTATTTTTGTGAGTTTTTTTATTAATTTAACGTCTTAATTTAATAAGAATATTTATAAACCGAAACTATTTAGTAGAATACGAGGACGATGTTCAAAAAAAGAGGTTTATTTTTAGTAGTTTTAGTGTTACTTCTAGCAGTGTATGCATCTTTCTCTGTTCTTGCTGAAACAACCGGGTGTTATGTTTATCCCCAAGGAAGTGAAGACCTCTATTGTGTTCCTGGAATTCTGGACACTGAAGCGGAAGCTGATTGCAGTCAACATAGTAATTGTGATATTTCCACTTACTTTAAACCCGGTTCAACCTGTGCAGAATTTAGTGAATGTCAAGAAGTTACCTGTAGTGTAGATTGCCAATTACATGTCCGCGGTGTCTGTACACAAATGGGTGGATCAGAAGTTCCGCAAGATCAATTCTCTTATTGGTGTTCTCCAGGATGTTGTAAAGTAGATACCTTCTGTAGCTTTAATTTAAATCGATACCAATGTCAAAAAGAAGCAACTAACCGTGGTGTTCCTCTTTCTAATATGATCTATGACAACAGCTTGGGGATGAGCACAGCCCAATGTAACCAGCTTTATTGTGGAGTTCAAATCAATAAAGGCAGTTTATCTGGAAAAATTACTGATCAAAACAATGCTCCTCTTGTTAATGTAGAAGTTTCTTTACAAGGAACAAACCAGAAGACCGCTACCGACGCTCAAGGAACATATTCTTTTTCTTCCCTCAGTCCAGGAACATATTTGGTTAAGGCTACCCTCGCTGGATATATTCCTAACTCGTTTGAATTAGTCCTGCAATCCGGACAGCAGGCAGTAAAAAATATTATCTTAGGTAAATCTTCTGGTATAGGAGCATTACAGGGGAAGGTAACGAGTATTACTCAAGCAGCTGTCCCCGCGGCGACCATTGCTTGGACTGGCCCTAGTAGCGGCCAGATGGCGACGGATTCAAACGGATTGTATACAATCCCTAACCTTTTACCTGGATCTTACACCATAATAGCTAGTAAAGTAGGGTATCAACCTTTGCAAAAAGTGGTTATTGTCGGAGAAGTCGTTTCCCAACTTGATTTTGAATTAGTAAGCACAACTTTTCAAGGTATCAAAGGAAAAACCTATCTGGACTTAAACGGAAATAAGAAGATTGATGCCGGTGAGGAGATATATGGCGCAAAGTTGTACGTAGACGGTATTTTCAAAGGTTTGTCAAAATATCCGGAAGGAAGTTATGAATTTGTGTTATCATCCGGCGAGCATAAGATATCTGCCTCTTACCAGGATTATAACAGCGAACCACAACAGTTCTTGATAGCAGAAGGGTTGGGATCAACAGCTCATCTTCTTTTGTCAAAGTATATTGGTGAATGTAGCTTTGGTAATCCACCAAAGGACATAACTCAATTTTCAGCCAGCCATGTAAGGGGAAAAGCAGAAGTACTTTTACAATGGACTAAACCCTGTCCTGAAGTATTAAATTATCAAATCACAAAATATGAAGGAGCTACGCAAGTCGATGTATTTACGATTTCTGGTGCAGAATATACTAAACTAGACGGCAATGTAGAATGGGGAAAATCATACAAATATGAGATCATTGCGACGTATGACGGCGGAGTGCAATCAAAAAAACCGGCCATCGCTTCAATTACTTTAGGTGATAAGGCTTGTGAAGCAAGATATTCAGAAACGACAGGATGGGATTTGTTTTGTACCGCCGGGGTAACCGTCGAGCGGAAAAAAATCTGGACCTGTGATGAACAGAATAAATTGATTGTATCTCAGGATTGTTCACTTAGCGATGGAAATGGAGAGATATATTTCTGTTCTGAAGTCGGAGAACATAATGCGATATGTAAAGATGCAGGGGTATGCAGTGTAGGTGCAGGACAATTTGGTTTGTATTACTCACGGAATGAATGTTATAATCCTGAAACAGGAGCAGCTCCAGAACAAAGCGGGGCCGCAGCCTATTGTTATTATGACTCTAGCAATTCCACTATCGTGAACCAATGCAACCGTTGCGACAAAGTGACCAGCTGTTTTGATTACAAAAGCAAAGATGCCTGTAACGTCAACAATTGTCTAGGCATAGAATGCGAATGGGTCAATAGCGCAGAAAAAACTCCACTGCTCGACTATAACAAATTATTCTCTGGCTTGAATATCCCTACTACTGTAACCACGGAAACAGGGGCAGGATATTGTGTGGAGGAAGACTATGAAGAAGATGATCGCTGCTCATTATGTGGTCCAGGCGGAAGCTTATATGAAAACTATTTTTGTACTGACCAAGTTTGCTCTGCTTTAGGGGCTTGTTTCTCTAATTCCGTAACTCAAGGTAAGGCATTAAGTTATTGTGCCTCTTGCGGTGAGGAACCGACCAGCCAGACCAATTGTTATACATACCAGTTTGAAAGTGAATGTACCGGTGGACAAAATCTGGAAAGAAATGATCGACAGGAAATTACCTTATCTACGGATCAATGCGGCTGGGGAAGATGTATCTGGAGCGGCATACCGGGCGGTCCAGGAAGTTGTGTTAAAGATGGAGATGGAAATCTGAAAGATGATTGCGCCGTATTTATTAATGCTGGTGAACAAGCAGCCTGTAAAGTAGATAATAATGCTCCTTCCACGAAAGTAGTTTTAACCGGAGGCAATATACTGTCGTCCACCAAATCAAATCTAACTTTCCAAGCTAAGGATAAAGAAAGTCCCTTAGGCGTTATTGGGTATTGTTTGGCGAATGCAGCTCCTGGGAGCGCGGCAATTTGTACTTCCTTTATTGAAAAAGCCTATCCGGGGAAGTTGAAAGACGAAACCATCGTGGTCAATGTTTTGGATTCGTTGAAAGAACAAGTTCCAGGGCAAACTTATGCCCTGAAGTTTTACTCTAAAGACAAGTATTTCAACCAGGAAAATGTGCAAACTGCATTTGTGTACATCGATAATGTGCCTCCTCAATTTGAGATCAATCAAGAAATAAAGACAGTCGGCGATAAAACGACCTTAACAGTTTATTTAGACGGAACCAGCGAACCGATGCAATGCACATTCAAGACCAAGCAGGTGTTGCCTGCTGGCGGCGAGAAAACAGTGGTTGTTGATCGCACCAAGCAAAAGAAAGAAGCGGTGTTTATAGATCTAGAAGGAGTAAAGCATGAATTGACGGTCACCTGTGAAGATAATCAAGGCAATATCAATACTAAGCAGAAATCATATACTTTTGATCTGGAAGAAAGGATAGTGTTAATTAAGCCAAAATTGTACGGGGCAGTAGCTTCTACTAACATCGAATTTGAATTAGAAACAACCACCGGGGCAAGCTGTGGACTATACCTTGCTGCCACCAATCAAAAAGTTACTGATTTTATCACTGACGAAAATGGTAAAAGTCACAAAACCAATCCTGTACCAGGATTTGTAGAGCGAGAGTATGCTGCTGAGTATAAAGTGCTTTGTACTGATCTTTTAACTTCTGAACCGTATGAAGAGTTCTTACAGTTTAAAGTTGACTTCAGCGCCCCAAATACACAGATAATATTACAGGAAGGCAGCAGAATTTCCACTCCGCAAGGTTATGGTTGGGAAGAGTATTTTGTAAATTCAACCCAAGTTTCTTTCGAATGTAATAATGATGGCGGGTTTAATTGTGTAAAAACGTATTATTGTTTAGGGGAAGGTTGTGAACTGGTCAACAATCCAGGATATAAGGAATTTACCCAGCTCGTCAACCTGCAGCAAAGCAGCGTAATCTGTTATTATTCTACGGACGAAGCAGAAAACCCAGTATATCAGCCTACTTGCGGAATGGTCCGTATTGAAGGGTATGGAATTACGTTAGAAAAGCCATTGATGTACTGGTACCAAGATCAGAAATGGGGTATAAGCAATGCTCCTGAATTCATGTTGCAGTTTTATACTCGAGTTCCAACCACGGAATGTAAATTTGATTTTGCTCCTGGTTTTAATTATAATACCATGCCGGCGCATAAAGTGTTGAAACCAACAGTAGAGGGGAAGTATATTGTCCAGAATTTTCCTAAAGACATGTTTTCAGAGTATCCGCAAAATGGCGGCATAAAATCCTTGTATGTACAATGTCTGAACTGGGAGAATAAACTTGGTCCGGAACAAAAGGTAACTCTTGAATATGATCCCACTAAACCAAGGATAACCAGCACTTCAGCGAGACCCAGCTTTATCGGGGAAGGAATTACCACTACGTTATTGGTTAATACTGACGATAAAACTATCTGTAAATTTAGTGATAATTCTGAAGGTGCTGGAAGTAAAGAATACGATACGATGGAATATCCTTTCCCAGGCGCAGAGTTTAACCAACTTGATACGGAGCATCAAACGATCTTTAATATCAATTTCCAGGGAGCTAAAAAAGAATATGTCCTGAATGTTGCTTGTAAAAATGGTGCAGGAGATATTTCGGAAACTGCTGAAATAAAGTTCACGGTAGATTACAGCGCTTTGGGAGCTATTAATAAGATTACACCAAGCGGGTTTATCGGACAAAGGAATGTTACTTTAGTCGTAGAGACCACTAAGAGAGCTCTGTGTGAATACAAACAAGGTTTAGAATACTTACCCTTCCCTGGAGGGGTAGGTACCGTACATAGTGCTAGCTTGGGAGCATTAGAAGAGAAGAAGCATATCATTCCCATACGATGTATGATCGAGGATCATCTTACGGAAGCGAGTGCAATGTTTACTATAGATCTAACTCCGCCGCGAATCAATGTAATTAACGATGGTACGGCTACCTGTGGTGCCGAGAATGTACAAGTTATGGTAAGCACCAACGAAAATAATATTAGCAGTTATTATTACGAACTGTATGATGTAGGAGAAGGATTCACCGGTTCTTTTAGTAGTTCTTCAGTCAGTACTGCTACTTCAACTTCGCAGAATGGGAGCAACAATAGCAGC
>CAYJQD010000046.1:949-9517 GCA_964372235.1 uncultured Methanosarcinales archaeon | reverse complement strand
CAGATAAAGAGCGCATTCATATCCTTACCGAATGGAAGCTTCATTATAAATTTTATGTCCACAACTCTTATAAATAATCATTTGAATAGCTTTTTAGAGTTATTAGATGTTTCTTCAAATGATAACCACCATAACTGAACCATACAAGCCTGTACATATCAAATCAATATTTCACCCGCTTCTGAATAGATGGTTCTTCAGTAAATTTAGTGAATTCTCCCTGCCGCAATTGTATGGGGTGATGGAGATCCACAGCAGAAAAAATATACTTATCTCTGCGCCAACTGGAAGTGGAAAAACATTAACTGCATTCCTTTCCGTGCTCAATGAATTAGTAGATTCTTCAGAAAAACAGATCTTGGAAGATAAAGTGTATTGCATCTATGTCTCTCCGTTAAAAGCGCTAGGGAATGATATCCAGGTAAATCTGCTTAGGCCGTTGCAGGAAATAAATGAGTTGGCAGGGAAGGATCTAGGGGTAAGAGTTGGAGTCAGAACTGGTGATACTACTGCTGCAGATAAATCAAAGATGCTCAAAAAAACTCCGCATATTCTCATCACCACCCCTGAATCTTTAGCGATCATGATCAACTCCCCTAAATTCAAAGAGAAACTTACTCAAGTGCAATGGATGATAGTAGATGAAATTCATGCTTTAGCTGAAAATAAACGCGGAGTGCATATGAGCTTGACTATGGAAAGAGTACAGCGCATATCTCCTGGAATGACCAGAGTAGGATTGAGCGCGACCATCGCGCCATTAGAAGAGATCGCCGGTTATTTAGTGGGAAAAGACCGTGACTGCGGCATCGTTGATATTCGTTTTCTTAAAGAGATGGACTTGAAAGTTCTCAGTCCAGTAAAAAGTTTAGTGGAATCAGATTACATGCTCAAGCATCGCAAGATGTACGACCTTATGAATGAACTTATCCAAGAGCATAAAACAACACTTATTTTTACCAACACCAGATCAGCAACAGAAAGGGTTGTGCACACTTTGAAGGAGATGTTTCCACAGCAATATAACCACGAAAATGTTGCCGCTCACCACAGCAGCCTAAGTAAAGAAGTGCGTTTCTCGACCGAACAGGCTTTGCGTGAAGGAACTTTGAAGGTAGTGGTTTCTTCTACTTCGCTGGAATTAGGAATAGATATTGGATATGTGGATTTAGTCATCTGTCTCGGAAGCCCAAAGTCAGTTGCTCGATTTTTGCAGAGGGCAGGAAGGGCAGGGCACCAGCTGCATTCTATAGTTAAAGCTAGAATAATTGTTATGGATAGAGATGATTTAGTAGAATGCGCGCTGTTGTTGAAATCGGCAATTGAAAAGAAGATTGATCGCGTACACATCCCTACCAATGCCTTAGATGTTTTAGCGCAGCAGATCTATGGCATCGCCATCAATGAAGTGATGAACATCAATGAGATGTACTATTTGGTTGCTAAAAGTTATTGTTACAAGGACCTGGAGTGGAAAGATTTCTTTGAAGTGATCAAATATCTCTCTGGCGAATATGCCAGTTTAGAAGAGCGCCATGTTTATGGAAGAATTTGGTATGACCAGGAAACCGGCAATGTTGGAAAGAAAGGAAAAATGGCCAGAATAATTTACATGACTAATATTGGCACCATTCCTGAGGAAAGCTATATCACAGTAAAAATAGGCGAGCAGGTGGTAGGAAAGATCGATGAAGGTTTTTTAGAGCGCCTAAGGCCGGGAGATGTTTTTGTTTTAGGCGGCAATGTCTATATGTTTAAGTTTTCCCGAGGCATGACCGCTCAAGTCAGCGCTTCCGTGAATAGACCGCCGACGGTACCAAGCTGGTTTTCAGAAATGCTGCCTTTGTCATACGACTTAGCGATGGAGATCAATCGCTTCCGAAGATTGATGGAAGAACGATTCCAGGCCGGAAAGCCGGAGCAGGAGATCCTGCAATTTGTGAATGAATATTTGTATGTTGATGAAAAGGCTGCATACAGTGTCTATCGTTATTTTTACGAACAGTATAACTACAGCCAGATTCCTTCCGATCGAAAGATCGTGGTAGAAACCTATGTGGATAGGGGAAGAACCTATGTTATTTTCCAGACTTTGTTTGGTAGAAGAGTGAATGACTGCTTATCCCGGGCGCTGGCCTATGTGATAGGTAAATCCCAGCATCGTGACGTGGAGATTGGCGTAACTGACAACGGCTTTTACTTATCTGCCGAGCAGAATTTTAATGCTGTGCGTGCCTTTGAGGCATTGAAGCAGGAAAATTTCCGAGTGATCTTAGAGAATGCCATCGAGAAGAGCGAGGTTCTTTCGCGAAGGTTTAGACATTGCGCTGCTCGTGCATTGATGATCCTGCGCCAATACATGGGTAAAACTAAGAATACTGGAAGAATGCAGGTGGGCAGTAAAATTCTTTTTAATGCAGTTAAAAGAATCAGTAATGATTTTCCGATCTTGAAAGAAGCGAGGCGGGAAGTACTGGAAGATCTGATGGACTATCCTAATGCGCAGAAAGTTATCGATGAGATTATCGCTGAGCGGACTGTTATTGTCGAGGTGCATACCGATATCCCCAGTCCTTTTGCCTTTGGCTTGATTGCTGGCGGTTATAGCGATGTGATCAGGATCGAAGATAAGCAGGAATTCCTCAAACGTATGCACGAAATGGTTATGGCCAGAATTGCCTTAAAGGAAGGGAAAAAAATGTTGAAGGAAAAGAGGGAAGAGTTCTCTTATTCTTCATTCTGGGAAGATCTGCAGAAGAAACAAGAAGAAGAGAAAGACTGGTATAAAGAGAAGCTGAAGTTACAGGTTTGGACCTTGAAGCATGTACCTGTTTATGTCAAGGAAGAGCTGATCAAGCTGATCGACAATGGTTCGATGAGAAAAGATGTGTTTGATGAATGTAAGAAATATAGAGAAGAGATTGAACAGAACTGGCCTCAGGAGTTGAAAGAATTTATGCTTGCCAAGATGGCGGCGGTTTGACCTCGCAAAAGTGAATTTTCTGATTAAAATTTATAAATAAAGCTGCTTAGCTAAATCTTGTCGTACTATGCAAACTTTCATTTCGCAGAGGATCGCTCTTGGACTGGCCTTCAGCGCTATACCTGAGAACAGCCAAGAGATGATGCTCTTTAGGCTGGCTTATTCTTACCGTCATCATTTCGATGATTTGGCAGAATATGGTTCTGAGCATGATCCAAAAGGTCTGCAAGCAGCAGTTACCAGAGCATTGTCTTATTCAGTTGGCTTTACGTTAGGCGGTTCAGGAATCTATCGCAAATCAGGCAGAGGAGTCGATACTGTGGATCTTATAGAAGATTACCTAGAAAAAGGAGTTGATCATCGGCAATTTAAAGCAGAATTATATGATGCTGCGATTAAACTGCCCGGCTATGTTATTGAACGTTTCTTCTCTTCTTTAGGAGAAGCAGTTATAGATCGTATAGGTGCTAGGGAAGCCGGTATTGATGAAAAAAGATGCTCAGCAAAAACAGCAGCCTATAATCGCCATAACCTTGAGCAGGCGGTGAAAGAATCTTTGCTTAATTATGCCAGGACCGCTCGTTTAGGTTTATACGTCGACGAAAAGATTGAAGTACCTCTTAGATCACATAAGAGGATTAAGATAACCGGAACAACAGAATCTCTTTCGGTGCACTTTGAGGAAGATTCTGCGATGATCAAATGATTTATTGCTGTAACTGTTCTTCTAGTTGACTGATAGTATAATTGCCTCGTTCAGATTCGGGAATTTCAAATCTATCGCAAAGGAAAGTATGATATTGTGCTGGAAATACGTTTTCTGCTTCTTGTCTTTCTTCTTCCTCTAAAGCTCTCCAATACTGATTTACGGTCCTTTCTGCGTCGTGGAATAATTTTTGTGCAACTTGGCGAACTTGGCAATCAGGAGCTTTAGACAAGCTTTTCACGCCACGTACTTTTGAATAGCCTAGGATAGAGATTAATCCCACTTGCTCTTCTCTCGTTTTAGGTACTTTTCCATAGTCTAAGATTTGAGAAGCTTGGTCCATACTCATATAAGATAATTTTTTCATGATCGTTCGTAAGCCTCGCAGGCATCATCAATAGCTTTTTCTTCGTCTCCTACGGCAAGATAGGCATTGCTGCGGTTGCAATAAGCAATGATATATTGTGGATTTAGCTCAATCGCTTTGCTGAAACAGCTTATTGCTCTTTCTACTTCTTTTTTCTTTCCCCAGGCGATGCCGATGTTATTGTAATATCGAGCTAAGGTTTCTGGTTTGCTCAATCCTTTGCCTTTTTTAAAATTATTTTCTTGCTGAAGTATCCCCCTGAAGCTATTAGCTGGAGGTTGATCTAGTAAATCCAGCAATTCCATCATTCTCTTGGCTCTGTTCGCATCAATAGTCCTGACTAGATAATGGTCTTCGGAGAAGTTCCAGATGACGGTTACATAGAGATCTTTTACTGCCACGAAAGGAAGCTCCAGTGCTTCTGCCACTGCGGTGTAGGCCAGAGGCCCTAGAGCGGAGTATAAAATTTCTTTTTTTTCTTGTAGCTTGTGGTTAAGATAATATACATTTTCTTTTTTCTCTATCGGCGTTACAGTAAATATTCTTTCAATGGTATCAATGATTCCGGGTACTTCTGGCTCTGAATATGAAGTGGTTTTGATTTTTGCTGAGGCTTCTTGGAGAAGCTTATCTAGGATATTTAGGAGAGGTATCTCGTTTAGTTCCAGAAATTCGTGAGCGATAGTATGGTATCTGAGTGTATTCCTCTTTTTTGCCTTTGTGGGAGTCATTTTCTTTCCATCAACATCTTCTGGGTCGCCAATTCAATGAAATGGCTCTTATTGCGAAAGATTCCATCTTTTACCCTTTGCTCAACTTCTTTAAGAGTGTCCTCTTCCATAGATACTGATACTTTGATTTTCATGTTTATTCCCTTGTTGGTAAGAAGTAGTAAGATTTGCTCCTATTTTATAAACTTTTCTATTTTTATCACTGAATGGTAGTTAAAGATTATAAGTTAGGGTTGCCCGTAGCACGGTGTCTTTAAAGGCTAATTCAGGTGCTCTAGTGATTCCACATAACTGACGCTGGGTTGTAAACATGCCATTATCACTGCTGAATCTCGATCCTGATTGAAGGGAATCAAGCCAGCCTCCCTGTGCAAAAGGACCTTTTTGTGCTTCCTCTAAGACGTAGCCTGGTTTAAGTAGAGCTATAGAAGCTTCTCCAATTTTTTGTTCAGATAGCATGCTCATATTTCTAGGAAAGTCTCTTCCTTGGCCAAAGATCTGAAAGGCAATTTTTTTAAGTTGAGGATTACCGTCTAAGACAGGATGATAATTTTTGGTGGGGATAATAATAGTCATGTAATGATTATTCTCAGTTACCTTTCTGCTTGAAGCAAGATCTGCTAAATCTATAATAGTCATGCCAGGCGATATAGGTATGCAAGCTTCTTGAGGATTAAGCCGATACTGTTCTTCATATCGTGATAGCTCATATGCGACATGAATGTGTTTTAGTATAGGATTTAATTCTTTAGGTGTTATACCAAGTTTTGGTCTTTTATTGTATATAAAGTAAATCAATCCATCTGCAGCATGAATTTGTTCGTTTTGCAACGCATGGATGTATCGGCGAGCAATCATAATTTCGTGGGCATGACATATTGAAATATCAGGTATACGTTGTAGTTCTAAGTACGCTTCATGTAAATTACCTATTGCCGATATTAATGCCATTTTGTATCTTTTTGATAGCTTCTTTATAATGGTTTCTAGAAGATATATTTTAGATAACTCTTCCTACAAAGATATTATGTTTGTCTCTCACTATTTTGGCTTTTACTATTTTCCCTTCTTTGAAGGGGCAGCCTGGTATAGAGATGTTTCTTTCTTTGGCTGCGCCGATAGAAGAATTAGGGAACCTGTCAGGACATTTTAGCACTACGGAAATAACGTCGCCTTCTTTGAAGGGTTTAGGCATGTCTTTTGTTTTTCTGATATTGAAATCATCTTTGTTTAATTTCAGTTTTATCTCGTACTTCTTTTCCCAGGCATCCAGTAGAGCATAAAATCTGTCCCAGGAAATTTCTTCCGCAGGAATTCTGCCTGTTTTGTATTTAAGAAAATTCTGTATCCCGAGGATTGGCTTTACTTCTAGCGATTTGATGAATTGGATGATTTTTTCCATCTCATCTTCGTTGTACCCTTGGGTTAAAACCGGAGCGACGATGACTTTTAATTTTTCAGAAGCATATGCTATGATTTCTTTCACATGCTTGACGTTGTACCTTTTAGTTCCAGCGATTAATTTTGCTTTTTCTTCGTCTATAGCGTCGAGGGAGAGATTTAATTGAAGCTTATCATATTTAGCGATTCGATCAATCATCTCTTTATTGAGCAACGTTCCGTTAGTGTCGATGGAGATAGTGTGTACATTTTCCATCTGTTGTAAATCTGCGAATAGATTTTCCATGTCAGCGTAAAGGAATGGTTCGCCTTGCACGCCGATGTGAACTTCTACAGGTTCTCCTACGAAGTCGATTACTTTCTGCAGTTCTTCAACCAGATAATCTTTTTCTACTACAAAGTCATGCTTCTTGCTGCTGAGCCCTTCGGAGATGGAACAATAAACGCAGTCAAGATTACAGGAAGTAACTGGCTTGATCTCAATGATGGAAGAATTCCGATAGACGATGCCAAAGGCGACATTGCCGATTAATGGTATCCCTGAGTTACGATGGATATAGGTAACGGGATTGCCAGTAAGTTTGTTCTTCAGATGATCAAAATATTTTGCCAGCAAGAAAGAGAATTTAGTTTCTGCTTTTTCCTGATCGATCTTTTTGAATTCGATAGTATTAGGATTTGGAATGGAATATGTGCCAATTTTTTCTACCTCTTCTTTTGGAATTTCAGTATAGAATAATCTAAGCAAATTAACCTGCAGATGTTCTCCTTTATCGTGGAAGGAAAGAGTGCTGTAGTTGAGAGTCGCCATCTTATACTCAATTTAGAGCTTATTTTATAAATTTTCTAGTCCGATGTAATCAATGGGTGGTGAATTAAAATAACCTATACAACATCAACAAAGTTTTAAAAAGATGGGAATCTCCCTGTTGTATGGGGGCAGATGCAGCTATACTTTCACCACTTACACATTCCGCAATGGATACTATAAAGATAACTCTCGAAACATTGTACGATATGCTTCGCAATGAGAAAAAAAAAGAGGATCTGCAGAAGCTGGATCAGGCTTTTTTCTTTGACGTGGTCGGTTATCTGCGGGAAAAGCAAGCACTGCTGGAAATGAAAAAGGATGGAGAAAATATTTTTGCAGCCGGAGAGAAGGAGAAGCTAGAATATGAATTGCGCAGCATCCGGCGAATTTTAAAGGAATTATATGAAAAAAGGGAGAAAAAAATCATAGAAATCGCTATGAATAAGAGTAGGACTGGTTCTGATATCATTGATACTAGCGCCATGCTGCGAGAAGAAAAAGAGTTTTACACCCATATTTTGCAGAGCTTGGATCATTTTAGACGCGGCGTATTGCTGAATTTGTTCCGCGGTGAATTGCCTTCGGTGAGTGGACAGATGCAGCGGATTGAAATCAGTATGGAACAGCGGAAAGAGCAGATCAAAGCTGAATTACAGCAGGAAGAAAAAAAGGAGCAAAAGCCGGTCATGACCAGAATACGTTTTACTCATGCTACGCCTAGTTTTGTCTGGAAGGATATGAAAGTGTACGGCCCTTTTGATGTCGGTGAGGAAACAGAGATATTTCCTGAAGTGGCAGATTTGTTAGTACGAAAAGGAAGAGCAGAGAAGTTGTAAACTTTTTATAGGTGGAATTGGTGCGGGAGGAAAATTTCGGATATAGCGTCCAGCTGCCGGAGGTAACTTCGCAAGATATTATACGGGATTTGCAGACAACAAAAAAGAGTTACCGAAGATATGCTGCTTTTTCTTTTTTAGAAGCTCTCGCGATTCCCTATGTTGCGGATAAGTGCTCAGGGGTATTTTCAGAACCATGGGATGGTGTGATGTCCAGCGCTTTTCTTTTAAGTGAGATACTGGCAATAGGGGCATGTTTGTATTCGGCCTATACCTGGAAGAGAGCTTCAACATATCTCAGCGAATTAGAACAAAAGATTTTTCAAGAAGAGTAAGAAAAGAGAGTGAATGATTAAAAAAATAATCACGGCCGATAATACTGAAACGTTTCTGAACGAAGTAGTGGGTGAAAGCTATCATTCGCAGACCGGAGCAGTAGAAGAGGCACTCAAAAAATATGCTATCCCCTGCAAAATTAGAGCATTGGCAAAAGCAGGAAAAATCAAAATTCTTGATGTTTGTTTCGGTCTAGGATACAATTCAGCTATGGCTATTAGTGTAGCATTAGAAGAAAATCCTGATTGCGAAATAGAAGTAGTCGGTTTAGAATATGATGCCAACATCATCTCTAAAATTCAAGAAGTCAATCCGCAGATTGCGTTCTTTGCTCAGTATAAGAGATTAACTCCCCAGGAATTAGAATTTAAAGAAGGAAATGTTTCTGTAAAAGTTC
>CAYJQD010000046.1:0-939 GCA_964372235.1 uncultured Methanosarcinales archaeon | reverse complement strand
AACCTGCAAGACGCTCCCAGAAAATTATTTCGATGCCGTGTTTTTTGACCCCTTTTCTCCAAAGACTGCGCCAGAGATGTGGCAGGAGAATTTTTTTGCAGAGATGCATAGAGTCATGAAAAAAACAGCAATCTTAGCTACGTACAGTTGCGCGCGGATGGTTCGTGAAAATATGAGCAAAGCAGGGCTGTTGTATGATGATGGCCCAATAGTGGGACGGAGAGGTCCAGGAACGATTGCGACGAAATGGGTTTAGGATTATTTTTCTTATTGTTTCTGCAGGGGAAACTAAAAGAGTTCATCTCTTCTTATTTCTTCCGCGTTTCTTCACAATTTCCAGGCGGTCAAGAATTTCTTTAGCCTGAGGATTTTCATCTTGGTATCCTTCCAGAACCTGTTCAAATATTTCAGGATAAAGGTCAACGTGAGTGGTTTCTAACGCTCGATCCAGCAAGAACAGATCTACTGCCTTATCCTCCACTTTTTCTGAAAAGAATGATAGTCCAAAGTCAATGAAATTTAGTTCCCCTGTTTCCTGATGCTTGATCATGTTTGAAGTAGTGAGGTCGCTGTGAATAATGTCAGCCTGATGCAGTTGCCCGATGCGCTGGCCGATCTCTTTAGCCAGGTGTTCGGATTCTTCTGCCTGCTGCTGAAGAACTTGTTTCAGCGTTTCGCCTGGAACGAAATCCATCACGATCGACATTCTTTTGTCGGAGAATTCTCGTAGATGAGGAGCAGGGAATTGCAGATCTTCTAGTTTTTGGAGGACTTTTGCTTCTCTTCTGGTTCTGAACTGGCGCAAAGAATGATCTAGTTCTGGATGGCGGTAGGCCTTGGCCAACCGTTCTTTGATGATAGTAGCATTATCTTTGTACAACTTTGCTTCCGCGCCTTGAGCGATAAGTTTCATGAGATAAAGAATATTCCTGTTATTTA
>CAYJQD010000045.1:8102-9760 GCA_964372235.1 uncultured Methanosarcinales archaeon | reverse complement strand
AAAGGTTTGGTAACCCGCTCTTTCAGCTGCCGCACTCGTTCTACTGCAGCCTCGACAAGAGCATTGCAACCGATGCCATAAATTGTATCAGTGGGGTAAATAAATACGGCCCCGCTTCTAATCTGCTCAGCTACCTCAGGAAAATCTTGCTGTAGTTTGATCTTGGTAGAAGCTGGCATGATATTCTATTATAGCGTTAATTTATAATTTTTTGTATAAGAATTACAAGGAGAATAGAAAGCGGCCGTACTGGCCGCCGGGTGTGAGGTGTGTGGATCTATTTAAGAAATAGCGTAATAGTCAAATTCATCGATGAAGGTCTGCTTGGCATGTTTTGAAACAGGCTCTTCATATTTTTCTATGAGGTACATTATCCTTTCTTTGATATTATTCATTATAACCAGCCTCCGCTTAATTGATAATCAAATGTGTCTTCTTTAGACATAACTGTTCTTTGTGTTAATTCTTGCACTTGTCTGTGAAAAATTCGTTGTATAGTTTTTGTGGTTAAGTCAACCATGGGTATCACCTCAGTTTTGATAAGAACTAATGCATGGGGTTGTTTATATAGTCTGGCCGAGGTTGTCCAGTGCATGAAATGTGAGGCACTAGAACGGTTTAAACTGCAGAATTTTGGACAATTAGAACCCAATACCACTGGACAAGTAGGTTGGGAAGTGGTAGTCTAGTGGTGCCATCACATTTCAGCACTGAAAATAAATCGTTGTTTATTTTCATGTGCGGGAGTGGATAATCAAAAGAGCTTAAAACAAGAAAATTTGCGAAAAAGAAGAGCTATTATTGGTTGTCCAGTGGTTGGAAAATTATTAAGAAAATTAATAAAATTACGCTACTAAAACACCATTCAATGCAGCTTCCTGTCCTGGTCTAGAAGTAATCTTAACTTTTCCCAGCTTGGTTTCTACGATAGCGCCTTTGGTGATAATGTTTCGTCTCACCAGATGAGGGTTAGCAGGGTTTCCGACTACGTTCAGAATTTCAACTTTGGTAGCCTTTCCCTTCTTGTCACATACGTTTACATGGCTAGCAGCTAACATAGAGAATTTGATCTCTCCACCGCGTACACGGAGGGATTTAACTTTTCTTTCCGGACTTAACTTAGTGTTAGCCTGGAATCCAGCAAGTTCTGCTCGTTTCTTACCTCTAGTAAAGTGGTATCGTCCGCCGGATGGTTTCCGTTTTGATCTTTGAGTTGATCGTGCCATGATAGCTTAAATTAGGGTTTGCTTTTTAAAGATTTTGGTTGTTTAGGTTATTCTTTCTCTTCTTTCAACCCATGATATCGTTCTGTAATTATCTGATTAAGATCTCTGGTAGTAACTCCCACATCTCCTATTTTATACCTTAACGGAGGATCAAAGGATTGTCCATCTTTCAGAAATTCTCCTTCTAAGGAACAATATAATCCGTTACTTCTTTCTTCTATACAGGCATAGCTTGATTTAAAAGTGATATCTTTTTCTCCATACACAAGGAACGTTAAGTTATAGGTTCTATAGCTCATTTTTTCCCATTAAATATCTTTTCTTTCAATTTACTTTTGCCATTCCAATCCAAAGCATATTCCATGACTTCTTCGATTGTTTCGACCGGGATGATTTTTACTTTTCCTAATTTATCTTCATCAATAACAATAT
>CAYJQD010000045.1:0-8092 GCA_964372235.1 uncultured Methanosarcinales archaeon | reverse complement strand
GATTTCGGAACGATAACGATCTTGATACCGGCATCGATGGCTGCTTCTACTTTGGAAGAGACTCCGCCAACAGGAAGAACTTCTCCGCGAACAGAAAGTGAACCAGTCATGGCTACTTCTTGTTTGATAGGGATTTCTTTCAAGGCAGACATGATGGCCGTCGCCACAGCAATGGAAGCAGAATCGCCTTCCACTCCTTCATGCGTCTGTAAAAATTGTACGAAGATATCTTTAGTTTCTTTGATGTCTTCTCCAAAGTATTTTTGAATGATAGCGGAAACATTCTTGACGGCTTCTTTGGCGATCTCACCTAATTTTCCGGTAGCGATAATCTCTGATTTCTTACCGCCGGGAGTAACTTCTGCTTCGATAGGCAACAAGATTCCTGAGTAAGCTGAACTTCCCCCGATGACCGCCAATCCGTTTACTCTTCCTACCTGAGAACCAGAAGTCATGATCACTTCGTATTCTTTTTTCCGTTCAATATACTTATCAGCGATCTGTTGTTCTAAAGGCCGGGCCAATAATTTTGCTTTCTTGACATGTTCTTTGGTGACCAGTTCTGCTCCTTCTTCTCGGGCGAGATCTCCGGCAGCTCTGACTAGTCCTCCTAAGCCACGCAGGTAGAGAGTTAAATGTCCTTTTCGATTGGCTCTTCGACGTCCTTCTTCCACAATTGATTTCAGGGCAGAGACATCAAAGTGAGGGATTTTTCCTTCTTCTTTTTTTACTTCTTGGGCTACGAAGCGAGCTATTTTGGTACGATTTTCTTTAGTGTCAGGCATAGTTTCATTCATGTACACTTCGTATCCATATCCACGGATTCTAGAACGCAGCGCAGGATGCATATTTTTGATGGTATCCAGATTTCCTGCCGCGACTAAGACGAAGTCGCATGGCACCGGTTCCGTTCGCACCATTGCACCTGCAGAACGTTCAGATTGCCCGGTGATGGGGAATTTCTTTTCCTGCAAAGCAGATAAAAGTTCCTGTTGCGTGCGAGGATGCAAGGTGGCGATCTCATCGATGAACAAGACTCCTTTGTGCGCTTTATGGATCATTCCTGCTACCACGCGTTGATTGGCTGGGGTGCCTAATCCTCCGGATTGGAATGGATCGTGCAACACATCTCCTAACAATGCTCCAGCATGAGCTCCCGTGGCGTCATAGAATGGCGCTCTTTTTTGCCCAAAATTATCGACAATAACCTTAGGAGCAATATTCTTGGGTGTTTGAAACATTCTTGGTCCCATGTTGAGGGTGACAGCAAATCCAGCTAAAAATAACATTCCTCCTAGAAAGAAAGCAGTGAACATCAAATCTGATTTGTAATGATAGCGAACCCACCATGGTAAAATAAAAGTAATGATAGCAATGACGAAAAGAAGAAGGCTATTATTCTTCATAGACTGATTAGCATCTAATAGATATTTCTGCGCCTCTTCCCGGCCTTTTCCTGCGTTGAGAGTTTTGATGTAAGGGTTATTTTCATCATTAAGATTAGGATAAGAAAGGATATCTTTGAGATCGGATTTAGGAAGCAGCTCGGCTAGAGCCATCCCTAACATAGACTTACCTGTTCCTGGCTCACCGATCAGCAGAACGTGTCTTCGCTGCTGAGCAGCTTTCTTGATGATTTTTACCGCTTCATCCTGCCCCAGCACTTGGTCTACGATACCTTCCGGTACTTTAATATCCTTAGTGTTAGCAATTTTTCTCCCTTTCATACAAATAGAACATCTATCTAGTGGTGACTCTTTAGGTTTATCCTAGGCTTTATTATTTAAAAAACCTTCCTTGTTTTTTAATCCTCGGCTAAAGCCTGCGGTTTAAAAATGTTACGACAACTCTTTCTCTTTTGGAAATGGTTTAATCTTTAGCATGGTTCGCATATCCCAACCCCGGGACGGAGTTAGTCCAAGCTTATTTGCTTGTTGATATAATCTTAACATGCAGTTATATGATTCTTTTTGGAATCCAATCCGGGCGATAGTCTCATCAGCCTGATAAAATATCATTTCTCCTTCTTGTCGTGTGAATGCGTCTGGATCTGTATACCACAAGAAGACGGCTGGATGTGGTTGCCATTCGTTCGCGTGGTTTAAGACTTTTAGTTCTTTTGGAATAATTAGATCTTTTTTGAAGGTATAATTTCTTTCTTTATCTCTAATGGTAGTTACAATTTTTACCGTAGAAATACTTCGGCGATATTTTGCATTGGTTTGGTCATTATCCATGAAGTTAGGGCCTAAGAAGTCAATATAATTCTCTAAGCTGATCATGCTTTTTTTTCCAAGAAGATCTTTATAACTTTTATGCAGTTTTGGTAATATATTTTGAAGATTGGGAATATTTAATTTTCTATTAAAACTAGAAATAAATGGTGATCAAAAATGATAAAAGAATACATAGCTTTGGAAGTCATGGTTGAGGGAGATGAAAACCACGATTTGTTTGTGGGAACAACAGAAAGCGGATATCAATTATGTGGTTTCAGAGAAAGTTCAGCTAGGAGCTTTATTTCAGATCGAGAAGAGTGTGGCGATAGAAATTATGGAACGGTTTATCTTCCTGCAGGAAAGACTTCTTTCAGTGAATTGGTTGAAGGTGATGCTCTTTTAGTACAAAAGGATGGAAAACCCACTTATTTTCATGGAGCAACCTATATTCGACATCTGTAATTTATTTTCTTATTTCTTTTTCACTAAACTAATATGAATCTCCTCAAAATGTTTCTGCTGTTCCATCTCAATCTTATGTTCGTTTTCAAGATGTAGCAGCGGCATAAAAGTGTATACTTTTTCTTGTTTTCCAGCTTTGGGCGGAAGAAGTTTAGTGTAAGTAACCTTTGCTTCCTTATCTTTATTGGAATAGTAAGTTATTTTGTGATAGACATCCCTGATTACATCTACGATGTCCATCTTTTTATGCGGTTTGTAGGGGAAGGCTACCGGTCTTTGCTGTTCCAAAATTCTTTTCTTGGTAGCCATAGCTCTTTGCAAGGCATCGACTAAATCATGTACTGAAACTTTTCTATTTCGAGGTTGCGGATTTCGAGGAATGAGTTGTGGAAGCGTAGTCTGTCCTTTACCGCGTAATCCCTGCTGGATTTCATCAAACAATTCATCTTCTGCAATCTCTTCGGTTTGATTAAGTAATCTATCAAGGTTGGAAATATCATTTTCAACCAGATGAGTGGCTTTGATCTTCAATAAGATGGCAGCAGCAAGTACGATCTTTCCGGGAATCTTGAGATCGTGCTCTTGTGCTTTTTTGATGACTTGGATAAATTTTTGCGTTAGAAGTGAAATATTGATATCCCAGGGATCCATCTGTTCGCTTTCTACTAAGTCGTAGATGATCTTCTTCCAGCCTAATTCGTCCTGGTTCAACAATAATTCTACTAATTTTTCCTGCATAACTGGGAATAAGTCTCCAGGATTTAAAATGTTTGTTGTTTTATGATGCTTTCTGATACTACTTTTGCTACATAACAATGTTTAAAAAGGAAATGTTTCGCCGTTTTGCGTGGTGAGAAAAATGGGTCGGTCTTTTATTTTGTTATTTGTGATTATGTTGTCGGTTTCTTTTGCTGTAGCGGAAGAAACAGTGTCATTGAATGCAGTTCCTTCTTCTGGAAAAGCTCCGTTAGAAGTTACTTTTGATCTAGTGTCTTCAGAAGAAGTACTTTCTGTCTCCTGGGATTTTGATAACGATGGAAAGGAAGATAGTGCTGAACTTTCTCCTAGGCACACTTATGCAGCAGGGAAATATACAGCTACTGCCAAAGTGACTACGGCAACAGGGACGACAGACGTTTCTACGACGATAAATGTAGATGACCCCTTCAGCATTTCAATCCTGGCTGCTCCTTCTTCAGGTGTTGCTCCATTAGAAGTAAAATTTACAACAACAGTTGCAGGTGTTTCTGAGAATAAACAACTTACCTATGCTTGGGATTTTAATAATGATAAAATTGTGGATAGCTCAGAACAAAATCCTATCTATACTTTTGAGAATGTCGGTGATGTGATTACACAAGTAATAGTTACTGATTCTTCTACAGGAGGAAGCGTAACAAAAAAAGTTCCTATAACTGTAAGTTCTTACAATTCAAAACTAAATATTGTTTCTTATTTTCCTACTTCATTGCAATTAAAAGAAAATCAAGTTACGTTTTTGGTCGCCAACGAAGGTACAGAAACTATCAAAGACATTTCTGCTAAAGTGATCGGCGAAGGAATACAGCATCTCAGTTCTTCTACTATTTCACGGCTTAAACCAGGGGAGCAAGATTCGCTGACCGTTAAGATTAATGTGTTGAAAGAAGGGGAAATCACTGCTTCGGTTAAGATTGATGAAAAAGTTTTTCCAGTTACTTTTACGGTTGCTGAACAAGTTAAAGTAAATAAAGAAGAGTTAGAAACCAAGCTAGCGGAATTGAAGAAAAAACTGCAGGAACAAGAAGATTTGTATTACGAGAAGAAAGCAGAAAATTATATTGTTGCCGAAATTTTTGAGAACATTAAGGCTACCAAAAAGCAGCTGCAGGATGCTCAACAACAGTTATTGACTGGCAATCTCTTGGATGCAAAAGTAAATGTCGATTTGGCAGGACCAGTTCTTGAAGATATAACGTATCGTTTGGCTGATGCTCAAAAGCCTAAGCAAACTCCTTTGCTCTGGTTGAAGGAAAATGCGGTAGCCATCACTGCGATCATTGCTGCCGTAGGAACTCTTAGTGGATTGGCAGTAAAGGTGACAAAAGGAGCAAAGAAGCTGGGCGAAGATGTCAAGGAGAAGCTTACCAAAAAAGAAGAAAAAGGAAAGGGTAAGGATGCTCCTGATGTAGAAGAAGACGATGACAAAGATGATAGTAAAGATGAAGAGAAAGATGATTCTTCGGTTGATTCTAAGGAAAATTCTTAAAAATGAATGGGCTCGGCCGGATTTTCGTTTATCTAACCTCGAACCGGCGACATCCGCCTCACTTAAAACTTCCCGAAGGGTTTCTTTTGATGAAACTTTTCGAAAAAGTTTCTGTAAGGGCAGCATCATAGCCACTAGACCACGAGCCCAATAAGAGTCTGGGCATCATGTTTATTTATTAATTTTTTGGAAAATTAGATTTTTCCGTATATTTTTTAAAGAATTGCTCTTTGAGAGAAAAGAAATGAGAAAACTGAAATTATGGGAAGTAACTTACTCTTGGACAGAGATAGGGTGGCCTCCAAGCGAAGGGATAGAGTGTTGCGGATCCCTATACTTGCTTGCCTCTTCTTCAGCTGAAGCTAAAGAGAAAGCAAAATCTTACCAAGAAGTAAAAGAAAACTCATGTACGTTAGAAGCAAAGGAATATCAGGTGCCAGAATTATCTTTGCCAGAAGATAAAAATAATTTTGGTTTAGAGTTAATTATTAAGAAACTAAAATAGTAAATTCTAGCAACATTTATCTAAAACATTATTTTTTAACATGAACGATATGGATATCTACCAACCGGCCGAGGATTCGTACTTATTGCAGAAGTTTGTCAGACGTTTTGCTACCGGTAGAGTTTTAGACATGGGTACCGGTTCGGGGATTCAGGCTATCACGGCAATTGAAGTGCCAAGTGTGCGGGAAGTTCTTGCAGTAGATATCAATCCGAAAGCAGTGGAAGCGCTGAAGAAAGAAGTTGAAAGTCAAAAACAAAAGTTACGCAAGATCAAAGTGATGCAAGGAAACTTATTTGAAAATGTGGATGGTTATTTTAATGTGATCATCTTTAATCCGCCTTATCTGCCGCAGGATAAAGGGATCGAAGACAGCGCATTGTACGGCGGCAAGAAAGGTTGGGAGATTTCTGAACGATTCTTTAAGGAAGTTTCTGGTTATTTATTCCCAGAAGGAATAGTATTATTCTTGTTTTCTTCATTGACTAACAAACAGAAGATAGAAGAGATTTTGCAACATAATTTATTACAGTGGGAAGAATTGGGCGAAGAAAAAATCGCCTTTGAAATGTTGTATGTCTACAAAATCAGCAAGACTCCTTTACTACGCCAGCTGGAGGGGAAATTATTACGTAAAGTGCATTATTTCGCCGAAGGAAAGCGTGGAATAGTGTATACTGCAGAATTTGACAAGAGTTTAATAATCAAAAAACAAGTTCCGGTAAAGCCGAGAACGATAACTGTAGCAATTAAAGTAAAGAAGAAAGACAGTAAAGCTGCTGATGCGATCGCCAGCGAAGTGCGTTGGCTGAAAGTATTAAATGAGAGAGCGATTGGACCAAAAATGATGTTTTCCGGCGAAGAGTATGTTGCGTATGAATTTGTAGAAGGGGAGTATATAGAAGACTGGCTGCCAAAAGCTTCTAAAGAAGAGATTCAGAAGGTTCTGGCTTCGGTGTTCCAGCAGTGTTATGTGATGGACAAACTTGGCGTGAACAAAGAAGAGATGCATCATCCGTTGAAGCACATTATTGTGGGTAAAGATGGAAATGCAACATTGATCGATTTTGAACGCTGTTATGAGACGGAAAAACCGCACAACGTGACGCAGTTTGCTGATTTTGTAGGAAAGTTTCGGCCTACTTTAGTGAAGAAAGGATTTGATTTCGATTTGAAAGAGTTACGGGAAGTGGCTGCGAAATATAAAGAAAGCTATAGTGCGAAAGAGTTTGAGAAGATATTGGGATTGTTGAAGTGAAAATTTTTGTGAAGGTTTTTAAAACAGATCATTTTAGACATAGTGAGTGAGTGGTTCTGAGAAGGGATTTGAAAATGAAATCAAAACTTCGAGCAGAGGATGCCGACATAAGTGAATATAGTTTTATGAGATATTATAAAACCTATATTCCAGATAGCTATAATAAATATTCGAGCCATCCAGCAGATAGGGGTTATTTCTACCCGGAATATGATATTGAGAATTTTGAACACTTTAGGAGGGTATTCAATTTACGCTCTAATTCCTAATAATACTCCACCCTTCCCTCAGCATAAATTCCTTTCTTCAACTCAACTGGTCGCCAGTCATCACTAACTAACGTCGCTTCCAACCATTCCGCTAATTCTTTTGGATTGCCAATGGTGGCCGATAGCCCGATGATCTGCGGTTTGATCAAATTCTTCAGCAGCGTTAATATTATCTCCAGCGTCGGTCCACGAGAAGCATCGTTCAATAGATGAATCTCATCTACAATAACTACTTTTACTTCAGACAGCCAAGAGACTCTATGCCGAAGCAATGAGTCCAGCTTCTCAGTAGTCAATATCAATACATCATATTTAGCTAAATAATCAGATTCTGAATCAACATCTCCAGTAGATAATCCTACTTTGTAGGGTGAATCTCTGAAGACGTTCAGGTATTCTTTGTACTTTTCTGTTCCTAGGGCTTTGAGCGGCACCAGATAGATGGCTTTTCCTTTGCCTAGAGTATTATATATAGACATTGTCGCGATGAGAGTTTTGCCTGAAGCAGTCGGCGCACAAGCTAAGAGCGATTTCCCTTCTAAGAGGTCGGCATTAACTGCTTTTTCTTGGATAGGAGTAAGGGTAGGAAACTTACTGTATTGTTTCTTGAATGGTTCAGGTAAAGGTAGATTGTTTATTTCCATTTTTTGTTATACCGTCAAAGTCACCGCCTTGGCCGTTTGCTCGACCTATCCTCGCTGCTATTTCTAAAGGATAGGAATTAAATTTTTTCCTAAAGACTAACACTCTCTCGCAAACATATTGGCCATGGCGGCGGCGACTTTTCTATCTTATATTCTCAGGAAGATGAATCTTTATAATTCATTAGGGACTAAAAACAGCCAAATGATTCTCAAAACGATGAATTTACCAGAACTTAGTTCCAGAACCATGTTTTATCATTTACAAATGATGACTGTCCAAAACAAAAAAATTTTCAATTTTAAGACTGTATTGGGAAAAATTTGTTTTTTCACGTCGTTATTTTTACGAAAGGCTTATAAACAAAATTTTGGTATTCAGCCTTCAAAGAGTAACTACCGTAAGCGCTCTACCTCGCGATAGGGCTACGCTTTCGTTCCATTGTAGGATCGAAACAAGCGAACCTTACTGGTTTGCTGTTCGGAATTC
>CAYJQD010000044.1:7101-10273 GCA_964372235.1 uncultured Methanosarcinales archaeon | reverse complement strand
ATAAAGGAAATTGACATGCCGTTACAGCAAATTCTTCTAATTTTTGTTGAATTTCACTGCTATCTATAGCAGACAAATAAGGAGGTACTATCTCTGGTTCAAGAAATAAGTTTAGTTGTCGTTCTTTTGCCATAGGTTAGAAAAATTAAAGAAGAAATTAAAGATGATTATATTTTAGCACAGAATAAAAATCTGAACAAAATTTATTGCATCGTATACAATATCCTTCCCAGATTGTGGATCAAACTAGTCATCCTCAATAGTCTAGTCAAGACTTTGTTGAAGCCAGGGGTCTTCTGCACTTCTGCTTCTAATAATTCCAATTCTTTGTCGAAGCTGCGTTTCAATTCTGCCTGCTTGAAAGCTAATTCCGTATCTTTGTTGTAAGCAGCTTTCATCGTGTTGATATAATAGTCATGCATCTTAACTAGATATTCCTGCACCTGCTGTTGAGTCTGCGCCGGCATTTTCAAGGCGTGAGCATGACGCACAGTTCGACGCACTTCATCCGCAATCGCTTCGATGTAAAAGCCAATGAAATGCGCTCGCAATAAATCTAATCCAGACAACTTAAGATTTCGCAGCGCTTTCATAGGATTACGCAGGTTGTAGAGTATAGCCCGATACAGCAAGAAGTAAAGCCTATTCACATCTTGATCGCGTTCATTAAGGCTTTCATAGTTATCTTCATCAAAAATCTGCTGTGCTTCTTTCATCATGGTTCTGGTCACTAAATCCATTTTACGGATAAGTTCTTCTACCGAAACAGAATCCATGTTCAGAAAATCTTTAGCAATAATAGTATCGGAAGTCTGTTCCATAATCTCAAGAGCAATCAATGATTGGACAATACCTTGCAGCTCTTTCACTTTGTTTTTAATTTCTTTTCCGCGCAAAATGATGCGAGGATAGTTTTGAATATACGTAGAACAGACTTCTCTTCCTATGGTATAGGCTGATTTCCCGTCAACGTAAATTATTTTTTCCCGATCTTCAGCTTTTTCATCACTTTCTTTTTTACTGAGAAGAAGGTTTGGTCCAGATTCTTGAAGATATACTAAGTCTCCTTTCTTAAGGCTATTCTGACCAATCCATTCTTTAGGCAAAGAAACTACGAAGCTGCTTTTCCCAAATGAGATTAATCTGCGATATTCCACTATTCCACCCTTCTCTTCGTTAAAAGCATATATTTATGAACACCTTGTACAATAAGCTATATAGCATTATAGAAATGTATTTATATTTAAATGTTGTGAGATTTAGTTAGTGTAGAGGTAAATGGTTAGAGGAATTTGATGATACAAAAGATTAAAGATGGCAGTGTTGCGTTTTCTTTAGCCGCGCTTTTAACCGGGTGTGCAAGCGGACCATACACCCAAGTTCAGTTGGGGTATGCTAACAGCTATAATAAAGATGCCAAAAGTAATATAGACTTACTTTGTACCCGAGTGCGGGGTGGAGCAAAGATAGGTGCTAAAGAGCCTAGCGAGGCAGAAGTAAATGAACGCAGGGACTTAATCATCAGAAAGATAAAAAATCGGATCAATTCTTATTTTCAGCAAAATCCAGATGATTCCCGAAAAAAAGAGTGGAGCAATATATTGGAATCAGAAAAAGAAGGAGGAAAAATAGTCTTAAAACTAGAGTGTGATGGAAACCTCTACTTTGGCTTGGATGGGATTAACCAGGTTCTTGATCCAAGCAAACAGGATTTAACCAATAATGTCCTTGATTTAGCAGAAAGAATCCCTAATTACACCGTCCCTCTTGGAGCAAAGTCGGGAAATAAGAACTATGCTTTTACGGGATTGCCGCCTCCGCTGAGCGCTGCTGAGAACTGCGATTCTGCCAAATCAAGTACAAAACACGAGTTCAGGCTTGGTGCAGATATATGTTATGGAAAATTGCCTTCCTCCCTTTCACAAAAAACATACAGCGTCGATGTACCACTAGTCGGGCAGCAACAAACCGATGTATACGGCACGACAAAAAGCAGCCTAGTAAAAGTGAGTATACCTTTCATCGAATACCGATATGTTGCGATAGAAGGAAATTTTCCCGGAGATGGCCTAGCCCGCATCGGACTCCGCTCCCCTGATACTAAAGATGTCTCCTTAGGAATGTGGGCAGCATTTGGATATGATATTGATATAAAAGTTTCAGAAACTGATTATACTACATCTGGCGGATCTTTGGAAAATATTCCTGGAGCAAATGTGAAAGGAAGATTTTATGGAGAGTTTACTAACGAAATCACTCTTTTTGGAAAAGTTCCTCTAAGCATGAGTACGAAGATAGATGCAAAGGACGGGTATGTTTCGCCAGTATTTTCAGGCGGTTATAGAATTCAGTGGTAACACAAGTTTAAATAACTCAATATTTTACTAGTAAAAAAGAGTAGGGGGATAGAAGTGGCTAAGTATAAGCCTAAGACATACGTCATAACTTCAGCACAGTGTCGGGATGAAGAAGGAGATAGTATAGTCAACAAAGAATTCTACGCAACCCTAGAAAATTATTGCAAGCAGCGGGATGCTGAATTGCTGGTCATGCCTATGGCAGGCAAGACTGCTCATGAAGATGTATTCGATGAAGAGGTTTACGACAATCTCCTGAAACGAGATAAGAATCTAAACGAGAAAATTAAAGTAAGCAACTACAGCATCAGACCCCAGCAAATTGACCCAGTGACCGGCTTAGGGAGATTTACGCAAAGCGATGTCACTACTATCTTTGCCAGTTCCAAACAGCGACTTAAAGTAATCCCGAACAGCAATGAGAGCCTGCCTAAAGTCCTTATGACTACTGGCGCCCTGACCCATCCGAATTATAAAGATGATCGTATCGGTAAGATTGCCGCTAAGGACCATGTCTATGGAGCTATTGTAGTAGAAATCGAAGGACCAACTACATACCATCAACGCCAACTCACTGCAAATAGAAATGGTGAGTTTGTAGATTTAGGTGTAAAATATACTCCAAAAGGAACAGAACCAGCCAGCCTTGAAGCACTAGTGTTAGGAGATTGGCATGTCGGAGACACCGATCCAGCTGTAGAAGCAGCAACTTTTGAAATCATCAAGGAATATAAACCAAAGCGCATCATTTTACATGATTATTTCAATGGACACAGTGTAAATCATCATGAAAATGAAAGATTAGTCACCAGAGC
>CAYJQD010000044.1:0-7091 GCA_964372235.1 uncultured Methanosarcinales archaeon | reverse complement strand
TGGCCTACGCACAGGGTCGAGCCTCAGTAAAGAAGGAATTACACGATAACTCACAAAAATTATATGAATTAAGAAAAGCAGTAGGAGACGAAGCAGAAATAATAGTAGTTGCATCAAACCATCATGAATTTCTGGATAGATATCTACAAAACGGAAAATATTTAGAAGAGGATCATAATTGGCAGATAGGGCATGAGTTGGCTTTAGCTTGTTATAATCCCTTAAATCCTAAACTCCGTATCAAGAATCCCCTCAAAGAAGGGTTGTTACGTTGTGGAGGAATTCCCGAGAATATTACTTTTCTGGAGCGAAATCAAGACTACAAAGTCTTAGGATGGCAGTTAGGCGCGCACGGTGATAAAGGAGGAAACGGCGCCAGAGCTTCCGTGCAAGGTTTGGAAAATGCGTATGGAAAAAGCATCACCGGCCATAGGCATACTCCTGAGATTCTGAGGAATACTTTTGTGGTCGGAACAAGCACCTATCTCAGTTTAAGTTATAACGATGGACCAAGCAGTTGGATGAACACACACGCCATGCTTTGGTCTAATGGAAAAGTCCAGCTAGTGAACATCATCGATGGTAAATGGAGAAGGAAATAATTGTTTAACCATGAATATACTCTATTAAGATAGATTTTATATTGTTAATGTTTTAGTATTGATCAATGAAACCTACAAGAGCAGCTGTGTTTGGAGCAGCCGCCTTTCTGAGTGGAGCATTGATCTATAAAGGATGTATTTCTGAAACGAAAAAGACTCCTGAAGTTTCCCGGAGAGGAAATTATTTTTTCAAGGAAGATTTTGATTACCTTTACAATGTTTCTTATCAAGTAACCAATACTGTCACCTTAGAAGAGAAGGTAGATGGAGATGATGATTATGAAAAAATGTGGTTCGGGTCAGGAACATTATTAAAAGATTTACAAACAGGGGATTATTACATATTTACTGCAGAACATCTTACTTCCGATGGGACGTATAAAGATAAACAAGGTAAGAGAATAAAGATCGTAAAAGAAAAGATTACCGTAGATACTTATGAAGCTACGATCATTAAAGAGAACGAAAAAGATGATCTAGCCTTATTGAAATTAAGCGGTTCGCCGGGACAATATTTCACCGGGAAGATTGCCCAAACCCTAGAACCCGGCGATTATGTATTAGGGATTGGCTTTCCAGATGGAAAGAAGAAATCCTTTGCCACTATGATCACTAAAACGACAGATAATTCAACATTTTTGAATATTTTTATCATCGGAGGGAATTCTGGTGGAGGAGTATACCTTATCAATAATTCAGAGCTGCAGCTGTGCGGCGTAGTTAAGAAGACGGACCAGATTACCTCTTTGCAAAAAGTACGAGAATTCTTCAAAGGGACACCGCTGGAAGACGAGTATTTGTAGAAGCCGAAGTTGTCGGCGGTGTTTTCAGTGCAGAAATGAGGTAGTTTCCAATTTCTTGCAACGTTCGCCTAGTGTAACAGGCAATAGAAAAGTCTTTATATTTACTTTTTCTTCTCTGGAGAATGCATTATCTAAAAAAAGGATTACAAACGACGATAACCTCTATTCAAAAGCATAAGCTTCTTTTTTTAATCATCCTCTTTCTGCAGATCATTTTTGTAGCCTCTTCGCTGACCTTAGGTGCACAATATCTTATCAAAATCTTAGAAGATACCCAGGGAATCATCGGTCCTTTAGAAAATGCCAACTATGATTCGCAAAAGATCGAACAAGGTGAACCATTTGTACCAGACTATACCGCTATCTACAACAGTTATCAATCTATGTTGAAAAACGTGTTTTCCTTCTGTCTCTGGATAGCAGTTTTATTTTTGTTTCTTAATGGAGGCATTTGGCTGTTTAGTCATTGGATGCTGCAGGAACCAAAATCATGGAAACTACGGATGAAAGAAGGTTTGCAGTTCTTCTTAAAATATTGGGCTTCTGCATTTTTGCTCTTAGGAACATTTGATCTAATCTCTTATTATGTATTAATCCACTTTATCCGTCTAAGCCAATCATTTAGCAGTATAACATTTGTACTAAAGATACTGCTCGTATTCCTCTTGGTAGTATATTATTTCTTTTTGGTTGCCTTGGCAGCAGCCCCTAGCTCTCCTTGGAAGAAATTTCCAACAATCTGGATAAATTTGTCTGTTAAAAAAATACGTAAAACCGCCATGCTCTTCTTAGCGATTCTCCTTACCCTGTTTGCTACCTTAGCGGTCCTTTATGCAGGCATCGAGTATACTGAATCGGTGACCTTGCTGCTCTTAGTAGGATTAATCTCCATCATCATGATGGTCGTAACCAGAATCTTTTGGATCGCTGCTATGAGGGAAATAGAACATGAAACAAGTCATCATTGATACCAACGCTTGGATGGCCATTACTGAGTTTAAACTAGACATATTTGCCGCTTTAGAAAGAGATTGTGATTTTTCTTTTAAGGTAGTGGTGTTGCAAGGAATCATTGAAGAATTACGTAAGATTGCTTCTGAACAAAGAGCAAAATTCCGACAGGCAGCCTTGCTTGCATTGGGAGTAATCGAAGCCAAGAAAGTAAAAGTAATTCCTGAACTAGGCAATGTCGACGATTTACTAGTGCAGCATTCTAAAGCGGGAGATTTCATTTTAACCCAAGATTCAGCTTTAAAGAAACGTCTGAAAAAACCATACTTAACAATTAGACAGAAGAAAAAGATAATGCTAGTTTCTTAATAATCTATAAGGAATCATATTTACAACCGGCTGTTTCTGCGATGGTTTCCAAGTCTTGAACACCATACAGCCACTCCGGATTTCCGCCGGGAATTTCCCAGGCCGGAACCGCAGATATTTTTTTACCTTTGCACTGCTCGAGCCTTCTATACCCAGAGTCATAACATTCTACAAAAATGTTTTCTTTAAAATAATCCCATTCCTCTCCAAGTTCATCTTGCAATTCTTCTTTTTGTTGTTCACAAGGAATGCACCACCAGGCACTGTAGAGCTTTACATTTTTTTCAATCAGGCAATCAACGAGATCTTGCTCTTCCTTACTACCACATCCGGCGTAGATGAAGGCGCCTGCTGCTACAGAAGTTATTATGCGGCGTAATGATTTTAGATGACTCATGTTTTTTGTTCATTCTTACGTTATATATTATTTTTGCATATGTTCTATAGTGTTTGGAGCATTTAACATCATAATATTTTTAAACACAAACAAAGAAAGACAGTTATACAAAAATTACAGAAACTACAAAAGGTGGTTATTATGAATATATTAAGAGACATTTCGCCAGGAACCGCAGAAGAGATGAACGTTATCATCGAGATTCCGAAAGGAAAGCAAAACAAGTATGAATATGATAAAGAACATAGGATATTTGCGTTAGATAGAGTATTGTATTCCCCTTTCCACTATCCTGCTGATTATGGTTTCGTGCCAGGAACATTATGTGACGATGGAGATCCGCTTGACGGATTCGTGGTCTTAGGAGAACCTACTTTTCCTGGAGTATTGGTCAAGGCTAGGCCGATTGCAGTTATTGAAATGATCGACAACGGCGAACAAGACAACAAATTATTATGCGTAGCCGTGGATGATCCTTATCACAAAAATTTCAAGGATGTAAAAGATCTTTCCGACCATTTCTTAAAATCAGTAAAGCATTTCTTAGAGCATTACAAGGACCTGCAAGGCAAGAAAGTAGAAGTGAAAGGAATTAAAGGGGCAAAAGAAGCCAAGGAGGAATTTGCCAAAGCAGTGAAGAATTTTAAGAGATGATTTTTTTTCTAATCTTTTTAATTTATTTTAACGACGTAAAATAGCGGAGAAGAGTTCTTTCCAGTGTTTCTATGGGAAATGGTTTAGATATATAATCGGTAGCTCCGGCATTCCCCCATTCTGATCGACATTCCTGAGCGGACATGCCTATAATGACAACCTCTTGATCTTGCTTTTGCTTACGTATATCAGCGCAAACCTCGTAACCCTTGGGGTCGGGCATATGAGTATCCATAATAATAGCATCATATTGACCCCTTTGATATCTAGATAAGAATTCTTGACCATTGGGAAAGGTAGCTACCGCGTATCCTAATGACAAAAGCAAGTCTTGAACTAATTCACGGAGATTTTCATCGTCTTCTACTAAGGCAATTTTCTTTGGTTTACTCATACAATATAGTTGCAAAAGAGATTATTTATAAATTTATTCAAAAAATTATTTGGAACGTAATCTCATAATCATCTGCTGGGTCCGTTTAAGCTCGCGCTGCAATTCTTGGATTTCCCGCTCTGATTTTCTATCCACAAGATAATCATATTTTGCCTGAAGCCTATCCCGTTCACCTAAACGTTTTTGACTCATCAAAATTATTGGACCTTGTATAGCAGCGACGCATGAAAGCGTCAGATTAAGCAAGATATAAGGATAAGGATCAAGAGGTTTAGAAACAAGCAACCAGCTATTTACGCTAGCCCAGCTAGCGATGTATAAAAAGAGGAAACCGATAAAAAACCAGCTTCCCGCGAAGTTAGTAAGTATATCTGCAGCTTTCTGTCCAAGAGTTAACTTTGGAGCGCGCGGTAAATATTCGCCATTACCATTAGCCTTAGATTCCCCTTTTTTAGACATAATGTCTAACATAATTTTACTATTTAAATAGTTTTTTAGTATCCCTTAATCCTAATTTTGCAATCTTTCGATGCAATGTTTCAGGCTGAAGCTTAAGTCGTCGTGCGGTTTCAGCAACTTTACCATTATGTTCAGCAAGAGCGTGAGATAAAAACTGCCTTTCAAATTCTCGTTCCGCTTGTTTCCAAGTTAAATAATTGTAGGGTAATAATTTAGCCAGATTTCTAGAGAGGATAGGGACTTCCTGATACAATCTTTCCATCTTCTGCGGTTGGATAATATCTTTGTATCCCTCTAGAGCAAAGCGGATAGTCTGGTCAATGATTTTTTCCTGACAAGTGCTGGTCAAATTCGCTTCCCGACGCCTCTCATCTATCCGAAGATCAAACTTTTTTATGGAGCGATGGATGCTGCGGCGATTCAATCCAACAAACTTGGCTAATTGAGATATGTTTCCGCCATGCAAATGAAGCTGATTCTTCAAAAATTCTGACTTAAAATTTCTCTTCGCCTCCTCAAAGGAAGTAGCAGCTGGAAGATAAATCTTTACTGGAAGATTAGTCTGTAGCTTATCGGTAATATCAGACTGAACCTGAGGTATGTAGATTCCCCAGCTTCTTTCCATGGTTTCTTCTAGCAATAAAGCAACCTTTTCCTTGATTGTCTCCTCAAGGTTATATTTATTCATCCCCACTCATCTCCATCGAGAGTAAGGTCCCCACCGGAAGCCCATACAAGTACATGATCACTGCGACCATCAAGAGCCTATCTGTCAAAAAATATCCTGCGAAGAAAAAAAGATAATGGACTACAAAAAACCAGGATCTTGATCTGATTATATCAGCAACAAATAACATAGCAGAAATAATAAAATATAACCAGGTCAAAGGAATAGATCTAAAAGAAAGATTATACAAGATAAATCCTGAAAATAGGATAAAGATAAAACGATATACTAATACAAAATAGTGTCTGCCTGCAGAAACTTCTTCTCGAGCAAGGTAGTAAAGAGCTATTCCTCCTAACAATCCGCTGAGCGAGACCAACGGTATTATCAGGCTAGAGATAAACCCAGATTCAGACATGTTTCAATTCCTCCTTAAATTGTTCCAAGAAGCGGGACCAATCTTCTCCTTTGATTACTGCACCACAGGCATTAGGATGGCCTCCACCATATCCTTCCACGCCCACCAATGCCTTTTCTAGAGCAGCGGAGATGGGAAACTGCGCCCGGATGCTGCATTTCATAAGACCTGCTTTCTCCCGCGCGATGATAATTACTTTTTTAGGATAGAGCGCAGACAATTCGTTGGCAATGTTAGCAGTGAAGGACCATTGTGTGGAATTGTAAGTGAACAACATTATCTTGCTCTTGGTGATATTTTTTTTGGCCTGGGTTAAAATCTCTTCATAGTTGGCATTTACTTTTTCAAAGCGTTTGTAGAGGAATTTTCCTGGCGCGGTCTCCTGCTGAAATATTTCCTGCGGTGATTTTACCTTACTTAAAATAGTAATCGACTTACGCACATCCTGACTTGGACCTTTCTGCAGAAAGAAGAAAAGCTTGACCAGTTTGCCTATGGGATGCTTATACAGAGCAGCAGCTAAATCATCTTTTTGAGGAAGTAATTCCGGATATCTTTCAATAAATTGGTCAATAAAATCAGGCATATGCCAATCAGCTAAACAGCCTGCGGTAGCGATCCAGATATCCTCTAGATTTTCTGAAACTTGATAGGCCATCCTGGTGGTAGGAATGTACGCATCAGGATTCTTGATACGTGGATTAAAATAATGTACATTTTTTAGTTGCTGCGGCTGATGATGGTCAATCCAAAAGATCGGAACTTTGACTGAATCCACAAATTCTTGGCTAAGGGTGGGAATATCTAACACAAATATCTTGTCTGGCTGGATTTCCTGCACTTTGCGGACGAGTTGCTGGTCGATCTTCGAAGAATCAGTCACCCGTATCCCTTTCCCTTCCTTATTTATCCTATATAGCAAGAGATAAGAACATAGTCCGTCAGCATCAGAATCATACAAAAATAAAGGATTCTGAGCGGTCCTTAATTCTTCTTGCAGTAGGCTTACTTGAGCAGGATTTAACATAAGGGAATAAAGAGCATAGACGTTTTTAAATTTGCCCATGGAAAAATTAATAAAAAGAATGGGCAAAAATCCCCTATGAAGTATGCTACACCAATGAAATATTGGTTGCAAGATAAGCCCCCTACGCTTATGGAAGCGTTGGTCAGGAAACATTATCTTCTCAGTAAAGGATTTCAAGAGGTAGGCGTTTCTTCGGTACACCAAACCTCTTCTGATTTTAACACAAATTTGATGAAAAGATTACCAGAAGCAGAAGAAGTCGCCATGGTACCGTTTTTTGAGTTAGGAAATTCTCTGTTTTTAGGAGAAGCGGAAAAGATTGTACCTGGCACCTACCGATTTTTCGCAAT
>CAYJQD010000043.1:0-10486 GCA_964372235.1 uncultured Methanosarcinales archaeon | reverse complement strand
TGAGTTATACTGGACCAGCTCCTTATATTGCTACTATCAGAGGCATGTCAGGAATTGGTAAATCTCATTTTGGTAGAGAAGTTTTAGGAAAGGTGTGGTTTTCGCGAACAGGCACGCTGACAAAACCGCATGATTTGGAGCGGCAAATTAGGCAGAAAGAAAAACTAGATTATATTTTGCTGGAAGTTGATCAATATGATAATGGATGCGATGAAATCATCCAACGTAAAAGCAGAGACGCTTGCGGCAAAGTTCCAGATTACCGAGTGGTAATTCTCCGTGAGCTGGCATCATTACTTGATGAGAATTTAACTTTACAAAAGATGCTCGGTTTTTTTGATCTGATTGTAGAAAACCCAGAAAATCCGAATTATAAATAGTCTTTCATAACCGCAGCCGAAGGCGAGGATTCGAAATTCTTCTAGAATTTCGTTACCGCAGGCTTAGCCGAGGGCAAGTCACTACGTTCGTGCCTTTCCTAACGGAAAGATTTGGAATCGTCTTAAGATTCCATAACTTTTATAAAAGCACTTTCTCCGAGCGTAACTATGTCTAATAACAATAACTATCAGCCTATTTTTATTCTCCCGGAGGACACGAAAAGAACTACTGGTAAAGAGGCGCAGAGGAACAACATTGCGGCAGCGAAAGCGGTAGCCCAAACTGTTCGTACTACTCTCGGCCCGAAAGGGATGGATAAGATGATCGTAGATTCGGCCGGCGAGGTTATCGTTACCAATGACGGCGTGACCATTCTGGAAGAAATGCAGATAGAGCATCCTGCGGCGAAGATGGTAGTAGAAATTGCCAAGACACAGGAGAATGTGGTTGGAGACGGAACTACTACTGCTGTTGTTATCGCTGGCGAACTGTTAAAGAAAGCAGAAGATCTATTGGATCAAGAAATTCATCCTACTGTTTTGGCAAAAGGATATCGGCTGGCAGAAGTACAAGCTCAGAAGATCTTGAAACAACTAGGAGAAAAGGTCTCTCTGGAAAATGAAAGTATACTAAAAAATATCGCGGTCACTGCTATGACTGGAAAAGGTGCAGAGACAAATAAGGATTTTCTGGCTGATCTATTGTTGCGAGCAGTAAAGCATGTTGCAGTTCAAGGTAAAATAGATTTAGATGATATTAAAGTTGAAACTATAGTAGGAGAAAGCGTGGAGAAAAGTGAATTAGTACAAGGTTTAGTGCTGGATAAAGAAAAAGTTCATGCTTCCATGCCGCAGCAGATTGAGAATGCCAAAGTGGCCTTGCTCGATGCTTCCTTAGAAATCAAGAATACAGAAATCGATGCTAAGATTCAGATTACCGACCCGATGCAGTTGAACATGTTTCTGGATCAGGAAGAAAAAACATTACGCACCATGGTAGAGACGATTGCTGCTACTGGAGCAACAGTGTTATTCTGTCAGAAAGGAATTGATGATTTAGCTCAACACTTCTTAGCCAAAAAAGGAATTTTTGCGGTACGAAGAGTGAAGAAAAGTGACATGGAAAAATTATCCAGAGCAACTGGCGGAAAAATTGTCAGCAATTGGAAAGAATTAAGCTCTGCTGATCTAGGCAATGCCGGTATGGTTCGAGAAGAGAAGATCAGCGATGAAGAAATGATCTTTGTAGAGAAATGTCCCAATGCCAAAGCAGTAACCTTGCTGGTTCGCGGAGGGACAACTCATGTAGTGGAAGAAATCAAGCGCGCGATCACTGATGCTCTTGGTGATATTGCTGCTGCCTTGCGGGATGGAGCAGTCGTTCCTGGTGCCGGGGCGACGGAGATGGCCTTGGCTCGAGGATTGCGGAAGTATGCTGGAACGTTGCGTGGTCGTGAACAATTGGCAGTGCAAGCCTTTGCAGAAGCAATGGAAGTCATCCCTCGAACTTTAGCAGAAAATGCCGGGTTGGATCCAATTGACGTACTCACTCAATTGCGGGCAGCCCATGATCAGGGGCTAGTAAGAAGCGGTGTGAATGTGTTTACCGGCGAAGTCATGGATGCTTGGCTGGAAGGCGTGATTGAACCATTGAAAGTCAAGACCCTTGCTCTGAGCAGTGCAGCGGAAGTAGCAGAAATGATTTTGCGTATTGACGATGTTATTCTAGGTAAGAAGCAAGAGATGATAAGTAGGGGGAATCCGGGAATGGACATGTAGTTTACCCAAACCTTTTTAACTATCTCTTTTCTTCTTTTTGTATGAATCTGGCAAACTTACTTTCCGTACTGCATTTAGTTCTCTTGCCGTATCTTCTTTATTTAGTATGGGATGCCACTCCTACTTCTACCTTATTGGCGATGGCTATTTTGTTTTTATCGATATTAGCTGATTTTACTGGAAAAATAGTGGGGCGGAAAAAAATAACTTCTTCCTTTTTACATCCTTTTTCCGATAAGATTGTGGTATTGATGCTCTTGTTGGTGTTTTCGTTACAAGGATTTTTTTCCGGTATGATGCTAGCAATATTCCTTTTACGGGATGTTATTATCACTATCGTTAGGATCATGGCTTCTCGTGATGATGTGGTCATCCGTGGAGAGTTGTATGGTAAAACCATTACCGTGCTGCAGTTTGTGCTGGTATTCATGATCTTAGGAAAAACGATTTTTGCCCCTTTGGAAAAATCCCTCATTATCGTTATTTCTATTTTCATCTGGGTTATTCTAACTTTAGGGGGCATTTCCATACTACATTATGGTTATGTATATCTTAAGGGATTACGTACACGAAAAGAATTAGGAAAAACCATAGAAAAAGAACCGATGATTATCCTGGCTAATAAGAAATCAGGCGGCTACCGGGATAAGTATCGACGTTATTTGTTGGGAATCTTTGCGAAACGAAGAAATGCTCCTATCTATTATCTGTCGGGAAAAGATCTTTTTTCAGGAGTGGAGAAGAATCTTCAGAATATCAGGAATGTAATCATTGCCGGCGGCGATGGAACATTTGAAGCTGCTCTGAATTACAAGCCGTTGCAGAGTAAAAATATCGGTTTCTTTCCTTTAGGAGCGGGAAATTCATTTTATTCCTTTTTTTACCGAGGCAAGCGGTTTGAATATCTGCGTTCTCGTTTCAAATTTAAGGAAGTTCCTTTAGATATCATAGGATTAGAATGGGATAAGAAGAAGCGAGATACCTTATTCTTGGGAGTTGGCGCGGATGCAGAAGTAGTGGGAGCGATCAGGAAGAGAAATCATTCTTTTGCAGATTATTTTTCTGCAGGTACAAAAGTTGCTTTTAGAAAGAAAATACAGTATGATTTAGAATGTAATGTTGATGGGACGCAGTATCATTGGAAAAATTGTATCAATGTTATTCTAGGAAAGGTTCCATATATAGGATTTGGGGTGCGATCACTATTAGGAAACAGCAAAGAAGATGATGGATTCATTTTAGGGATGGCTTGTGTGAACACACATTCCTCTTTCTTCAATAAAGCGCTTCGTCTATGGGGGATTTTCTTGACCCAGATGGGGTTGGCCAAGGCGCCATTAATTCCACTAAAAGGCAAAGTATTTGAAATCAAAAGCAAAAATAAATTTCCTCTGCAAGTAGGTGGGGACTTTTTTGGTTACACTAAGGCGATTAAAGTAAAAGTGAAGAGACCGCAGAAGGTATTAATGATATTAAATTATAGTCTATATCCCTCTTTTTTATATAATTATTTTAATTTCTTCCTATGATGTCTAAGCTAGCTCAATTTGCAGCTGGATACCTCTATGTTAAAGCAGTTGAAAACTTAGCGCATAAATATCTTCTTCACGATTTTGGCAAGGATAAGAAAAGCTTCTGGAGTTTTCATTTTCATGATCATCATAAAGCTGCCATCAAGTATGGCATGCTTGACCCGGCTTATCTTGAGCCGTGGTGGTTACATCCGTCACGAGCGAAAGAAGTAGGATCTCTCTTAGGATCATTTAGCGTACATTTGCCTTTAGCGAAGAAATATCCTTATTTTGTGGCAGGTATTGGTTTAGGTATTGTTGAATATTATTACAAACACAAGAAAAGCCATACGGTGCCTGAATGGGCTTTTGATCATATGCGAAATCATGTTTTGCATCATTTACACGATCAGAACAAGTATTGGGGAGTAACTTCTGGTTTGTTGGACAAAGTGATGCGTACTGCTCCCAAGATAAGTAAAGAAGAATGGGAGGAATTACAGTTGTTTTTCATGAGAAGATATAATGAGATGCGGGAAAAAGCAGAAGAGACAGCACGGGAAAATTGTATAGAACATAAAGCAAAATTTGAGAAAACATTGGAAGGATTGACTGAAAAATTGTATTCTTTCTTGGGAAATAAGAAGTAACCACTCCCGCACTGGACAGCCGCGGCTAAGATATATAAACAAGTTCTTAACATCAATTTAATGAAAAAGAGACTACGCAAAACTCTTCATAAAATTCTTTCAATTGAAATCAAGAAGAAATTTAAGGAGTTTCGCTCATCCGGTTCTTTTTCAAGCTCTGTGTTTTAAGTATTAGAAAAACAGAGGTGATTATATGCAACTAATAGATTTGAAAACTAGGATTAAAATTAAAGAAGTAAATATTACTTTTCCTGATATAGATTTACGATTAGATATTTCCAAGGTAAGAATGAGTACTTTTGATCTGAAGAAAAGAATCAGATTGCCTACTCATCTTACTCCTTTACTCGCTGAAGAAATAGGGATTCATTTAGGGGACGGTTTTCTTTCTTCTAAGAGATACGAATATCGGCTGAAAGGCCATAAAATTGATGAAAAATGGTATTATATTGATTATCTTAAATATATGTATAAATTTCTTTACAATTTAGAGTTAAATATTAAAAATTACAGCGATACTATCGGTTTTGAAATAAGCTCTCTTGCGCTATGGGATTTCAAAGTAAATGTTTTAGGAATTACGGCTGGACGAAAGGATAATTTGGTTGTTCCAGATATCATCAAAGTGAATGATGAGAAAATCCTTTGTGCATTTCTTCGAGGTTTCTTTGATACTGATGGCTCAGTAGCTTTTTTATATAAATCTGGAAAAGGAAATTATTATCCTTGTATTACCATAACTCAAAAATCGCATAAGGTGATTGAAGAAGTAGCAGAAATGCTTAGGATGTTAGGTTTTTCACCGAGATTTTATCGTAATCGGCAGGAAACGCAACTAATGCTTAACGGCTATTCTCAGTTTAAACATTACGAAGAAAAAATAGGCTGGAAGAGCCCGAAACATTTAAATAAAATTATCCAGTGGAAAGAAAAGTTTATTGGCGGCTGTCGTATAAACTGATAAACGTGATTTATTAGGTACTTCGGCTAGTATCGAGGACTGTGGCAACTTTTGTTGTAGAAATCCTTGGGCGGGGGTTCGATTCCCTCCAGCCGCCCTCTTTTTTCTAAAAAGTCATCACCTGGGCCGTTCGCTTCATGCTTTCTCGTTTTGTTTTTAGATGAATATAATAAGTATTTCTTACAGAAAGCATCAATATTTATCTGCCAAGCAATCGTTGTTCTCAGCTCACATCTTGGCCCAGGCGGCGCTGACTTTTTCCAAGCAGAATCTATATAAAACACAAGATATTCTCTCTAAACTATGGAAATGCAAACTGCCAAGGGAGTAAAGGACTTAGCTCCACAAGAGAAGATTCTGAAGAATAAAGTAGTTGAAACTATTTCCAAAACCTTTGAATTGTATGGATTTGCTCCTTTGGAAACGCCTATCTTAGAACGATATGAAACTCTTGCTGCAAAATATGGTGCAGGCGCAGAAAGTGATGTCTTAAAGGAAACGTTTAAGTTGAAAGATCAAGGTGATCGACAGTTGGGATTGCGCTTTGAGATGACCACATCCTTAGCGAGATATGTAGCTCAAAATCCGACTTTAAAGATGCCGTTAAAAGTATATCAGGCTGGTCCGGTTTTCCGCGATGGGCCTATTAAGTTAGGTCGTGAAAGGGAATTCTGGCAAGCTGATGCCGATGCCATTGGGGCTTCTTCGATGTTAGCGGAAGCGGAACAGATTGCATTATTATGCGAGGTATTTCGACAGTTGAAATTCAAGTTTGTGATTAAAGTGAATAACCGTAAAATATTGAATGGTATCTTGAAACAATCAGGAATTACCGAAGTGCGAGAAGCATTAATTGCTATTGATAAGTTGGATAAAATTGGGAAGCCTGGAGTGGCCGATGAGTTAAAACAACGTGGTTATAGCAAGGTACAAATCGATAAAGTATTTGCCTTGCTCACCAAGAACGCAACCCTAGCTTCGCTGAAGAAAAAAGTAAAAGATGAAGAAGGCAAACAAGGATTGGCAGAATTAGAAGAACTGCTAGGGTATTTGAAAACCATGGACGTGAAGGAAGTTGAATTTGATCTCTCTCTCGCTCGCGGGCAAGCATATTACACTGGCACAGTTATCGAAGCGTATCTGAAGAACAGCACTGTAACTTCATCTATTGCTGCGGGAGGACGATACGATAAGATGATCGGCAACTTTATGGGCGGCAGAGAGATTCCCGCAGTAGGGATTTCGTTTGGCATTACACCGATTATGGAACAGATCAAAGCGCAGAATATATTGGAAGAAAAGACCCCGGCAAAAGTGTTAGTGATTCCCATTAATGTTACTGAAGAAGCGTTGAAGATTGCTCAAGAGTTGCGGAAGAATTGCATATGTACTGATTTTTCCTTAGGGAAGAAAGGCGTGAGCAAGAATTTGGAGTATGCGAATGCCTTAGGAATTCCGTATGTTGCTATTATCGGGGAAGAAGAATTGAAGAAGAAAAAAGTCTTGTTAAAAGAAATGAGTTCTGGCACAGAACAGCTGTTGTCTGTAAAAGATTTGGTTACAAAGTTGCAATGAATCAAAAGTTCTTAAAAATTCTGGGAAGTGTTGCTATTTTATTATTAGTAGTAAATATGGTCTTGTTTGCCTTAGGAAAGATTAATGGATTATTGTTTTGGGCGATTATTATTGTTGGCGCAGTGTTTGCGTTCAAGATATTGCCGAAGATGAAGAGTTGATTCACCATTCATCATGTTCAGTCCTAGTATACACAATCGGTTTGTCTTTAACGATCATAGAATGTTCGAACTGAGTTACTATTCCACCAGAAACTTCTACTAGTGGCGGATATGATCTAACAATGCCTAATTGCTGCAGTTCGCGCATGCCTAATGCAGCCGATCCTTTGCCGAATTGCCGCGTTAGCCAGCGTGTGGTAAACGGCAATCCCTGTTGGGATTTAACATAATCCAATATTTTTTTTGCATATGGTGAGCGTACTCCTCGTTCGCGATCGACCATAAAAATAGTTGCCGGTCCTTTCTCTTTAATCAAGCCTTGGCCATTAGTAACGAAAGGCTCAATGGCGATCTGCCAGCCTTCTTTTAGCTCGGTTTTATCTTTATTATTGAAACTAGGGATAGATGTTCCTCCGTGCACGCGGTAGCGCTCAATGGTATGTCCGGAAAGATTTTTTACTGTCGTATAGCCTAACGCTTCTGCTTCCGAGGACTGTGCTTCGCCTAACTGCCAGAGCGGCGTTCCTGGTCGGACTAATTTTATAGCGGATTTCAGAGCATTCTGTGCCGCTTTGACCATATCTTTATGTTCGTTTGAAGAGCCGACGATTACAGTTATGGCATTATCAGCAAGATAACCGTTGAGATGCACGCCGATGTCGATTTTAATTACGTCGCCTTCTTTGGAAATAGAAGTATCATCTTCAGTAGGACAGAAATGTGCAGCGGTGTCATTCACCGCCATCTGGGCCCAGGCGATTTGCCCACCTAATTGTTTAATACGATTTTCACAGTAATCCATCACTTCGAGGAATGATGCTCCTGGTTTGGAAAGTCTTTTTGCTCCTTCATGTTTTACTTGCGATGCAATTTTTCCAGCATTGAGAAGTATTTTTTGGATTTCAGGATCCATTGCAGCTCTGAGTGAGAAAGAATTATATAAACCTTTGTTCATGAAATCATGTTCCGAAATGCTTAAATAACTTCTTCAGTTTTACAAGCATACAATTAAGAACGAGTTCTACTTGTTTTTTGTTGTATGCCGAAAGACAATGATCTTTCGGAATATTCGAAGGGCCAAATCCCTTCGTTATTATACGCATGGAGTTGATTTTATGGCAAAGAAAGAATCAGGAGTAAAGAAAGGGGATATGGTTAAAGTAGATTATACTGGGACTTTTGATGATGGTACGATGTTTGATGCGTCAGAAAAGCACGGACAACCTTTAGAATTTGAAGTTGGTTCTGGTCAGGTGATCAAGGGATTTGACGATGCCGTAATGGGTATGAAGGCTGGACAGGAAAAAGATATAGCTATTCCTCCAGCAGAAGCATATGGAGAAGTGAAAGCTGAGCTACGCAAGAAAGTTCCACGCCAGCAATTACCTCAAGATCAAGAACCGAAGGTTGGTATGGTTTTAGCGGTAGGATTGCCAAATGGGATGCAGTTTCCAGCCCGAATTGTAGAAGTGACCAAAGATGATGTTACCATCGATTTGAATCATCCGCTAGCAGGAAAGACCTTGCACTTCAAGTTGAAGTTAGTAGAAGTCGCTGCTTAATTATTTTTAATACTTTTTTCTTCAGTAACTTACTAGTAAAGATTTATAAATAGAATGGTGTTCAAGAAATAAAAGTAAAGGATACGAAGTATCGTATCAATTTAGGAGGAAGTAAAGTAAAATGGAAGGAACAGTAAAATGGTTTGATGGAAAAAAAGGATACGGGTTTATCGTATCAAGCGATGGTCAAGAATACTTTGTCCATTTCACCGCAGTGCCTAAAGGATTGCGATTACGTGAAAATGATAAAGTTTCTTTCGATGCAGTTGATACTGAACGAGGGAAACAAGCTCAGAACGTTCAATTGCTTGAAAAGGGTTCTGCACCGGAACGCAGGCCTATGCGCAGAGGCGCCGAACAAGCAGAAGAAGAAGCTTACTAAATTTTCTTCAATTTTATTTTTCTTATTTTATTCCTTAATCCTGCCAAAATCGTCTTCATATCGAGTAATATCATTCTCATCAAAATCTCCGAAAGCTATTTCCAACACGCGCACAGTTCCGCTTTCTGACGATAGCCTATGTCTCGCTTCTTTTGGTACCACTACTTTGTCGCCTTTGTTCAGATAGCGTTTTATCCCATTGATTTCAGCAACCACTCCATTGTCTAAAGCAACCCATAATTCTTCCCGATGCTGATGTGATTGCAGCGAAAGACGTTGCTGAGGTTTGACTTCTAAGATTTTCACTGTACTTACTTCATTCGCAGTGAATTGTTCAAATTTACCCCAAGGGCGTTCGTCCAAAGAAATATTGTTAAGCAGTTCTATGGCTCGAAGCTGCTGCAATGTATCTTTAGGTGATTTTACCGCGATACAATCCACTATCTTAGTGGCTGGAAAATCGTTTCCTTCTTGGTGTAACTTGTCTCCGAAGAATAGAATACTATTCAGCGGGATGTTGTGGTGCTTTGCAAAAGCTTTGATTCCCCATTCTTTGTCTAAGCCTTTCCTGGTTACATCGATAGAGGTAGTTCCACCAATTTTGATATCATATTTATTTTCATCCAAGTGTTCCTTCAGAAATTTAATCCATTCCTTACGTTTTGATCCATCGGGATCGTATGCTGCTTTAAGGTTTGAAGGAGCATTTCTTCCGATAGCTGACAAGGTGATCTGTGAATCACGATCTTGCAACTGATCCTCTTCTGTGGTTAAGGATTTGATATTGTAATGACTGATCATTTTTTTTAAAGCCGCAAAAATTTCGTCTTTTTCTTCAGGAGCGAATGAATTGTTGTACACTACGCTCACCGCATCTCCTTCAACGATAGCGTAATTTGTGCCAGTGGTCGCGAGGAGATGGTGCTTCTCTTTCAATCGTGAGGAGATCATATTTTGTAAGTCCTGACTTTTGGTGCCACTAATGAACGCAAATTCGTATCCCGGTCTGATCATTCTAGCAATCTGATCGGCCATCTCAGGTGAAATTACTTGACAACTTTCACAAATGGTATCATCCACGTCGGCAATAATCACTTTTTTTTCTTTAATATTAAATTCCGGCTGAAAGAAGCTGTTCGCGTAATGATATTTTTCTAAAGTATCGGTAGGAAACCATTGGCCTTGATGGATGAATGCGGCTATTTTCCCCTGTGGAGCCAATTTTTCAAAGCAGTCTTTTTCGAGGGATGATTTTCCTTGTGGGAGGAGTTCTAGGCAGGAAGGATCGATGATGAAGGCTCCGGCATTGATAAGATTAGAAGGCGCTTCCTCCCTTTTGGGCTTTTCTACAAAAGTTATTATTTTATTTTTATCTAGCTTGGCCACGCCAAAATTTTCTACATCTTCTCTGGGAGTGAGTGCCATGATAAGTGAGGCTCCAGAAGATAAGTATTCTTGTTCCATCTTTGACAAGTTTACATCCATCAAATTATCTCCCCAGACTAGGAAGAAAGGTTGTTTTAGA
>CAYJQD010000042.1:7612-10659 GCA_964372235.1 uncultured Methanosarcinales archaeon | reverse complement strand
GTAGGGGCTTCTCTCTCCTGCTTTAAAAAAAAGGTGAACAGAATGGAACATAGAAGCGTATTGGCAGAACAAAAAGGTCTACAAGTAAAACGATATTTCACCAAAGAAGGAGTAAGTCCTTTTGAAATGTGCAATTACGAAAAACGATCTTCTACTATTCGCAATCCTGACGGTTCTGTCGTATTCCAGATGAATGATATTGAGGTCCCTTCCTTCTGGACACAAGTTGCGACTGATATTCTCGCTCAGAAATATTTCCGTAAGGCCGGCGTCCCATTACGAAACGAAGACGGAGAAATTTTACTAGATGAAAATGGCAAAGTTATTACCGGCAGCGAAACCAGCATCAAGCAAGTCGCTCATCGGATTGCCGGCTGCTGGAAACACTGGGGAGAACGCTATGGATACTTTAATTCTCCGCGCGATGCTACCATTTTTTACGAAGAAATGGTCTTCATGATCATCCATCAGTTTGCTGCTCCTAATAGTCCGCAATGGTTTACTACTGGATTGAATTGGGCATACGGATTGACCGGACCAGCGCAGGGACACAGTTATGTTGATCCTATTACTAAAAAATTAGAATATTCCAAAGATGCCTACACTCGAAATCAGCCGCATGCTTGTTTCATCCAGTACATCAACGATGACCTAGTACGAGAAGGAGGAATTTTCAGTCTGCTTACTCGTGAAGCCCGCATTTTCAAATATGGCAGTGGAACTGGAAGCAACTTTTCTAATCTCCGGGGAAAAGGAGAACGGCTTTCCGGCGGGGGACAAAGTTCTGGTTTAATGAGCTTCCTCAAGATATTTGATGTTGCAGCGGGTAGTGTCAAGTCCGGAGGCACCACGCGGCGCGCCGCCAAAATGGTCTGTTTAGATTTAGATCATCCGGAAATCGAAGATTTTGTCTGGTGGAAAGTGCGGGAAGAAGAAAAAGTAGCCAGCTTGGTAGCTGGAAGCAAAATGCTCAACCAGAAATTATCAAAGCTGATTGAATTAGCCAAAAACAAAGAGGATGCGCTGCAGAATAAAGAAGTGCAGCAGGCCTTACGCGAAGCTGCTGAAAGTAATATCCCGGTCAACTATTTAGTCCGGGCTTTAGATTTAGCAAAACAGGGATATGAATTACCATTACATGAATTTGATACACACTACGAGTCTGAAGCTTACCTGACTGTTTCCGGACAGAACAGCAACAACTCCGTGCGCATCCCGAATGCCTTTTTTGAGGTGTTAGAGAAAAATGGAAAATGGCAGCTGAAAGGACGGATCACCAAAGAAGTGATGAAGGAAATTTCTGCTGAAAAGTTGTGGGATGATATTGGTTATTGCGCCTGGGCTTCTGCCGATCCAGGAGTGCAGTATGATACAACTATCAACGAATGGCATACTTGTCCTGCCGGCGGAAGGATCAACGCTAGCAATCCTTGTTCAGAATACATGTTCCTCGATGACACTGCGTGTAATTTGGCTTCCATCAACTTAATCAAATTTTATGACGAAGAGAAAGAAGAATTTGATGTAAATGGTTATAGACATGCAGTACGCTTATGGACCATCGCTCTGGAAATTTCTGTGCTGATGGCTCACTTCCCCTCCGAAGAAATCGCCCGCAAGAGTTTCGAATATCGTACTTTAGGATTAGGATACGCTAACATCGGAAGTTTATTGATGTTGCAGAGTATTCCTTATGATAGTGATAAGGCTCGTGCTATTGCCGGCGCTATGGCTGCTATCATGACTGGTGATTGTTATGCTACCTCAGCAGAATTAGCTTCCGTTCTCGGACCATTTGAACGCTACCCGGAAAATAAAGAATCAATGCTGCGTGTCATGCGAAACCATCGCCGAGCAGCCTATGATCTAGACGGCTACGAAGGGTTACAAATAAAACCGCATGGCATCAATCAGGAACTTTGCCCTGCTGAGTTATTAGAGGCAGCGCATGATTCCTGGGATAAAGCTCTTGACTGGGGAAAGCAGTTTGGATATAGAAACGCGCAAGTGACCGTCATAGCTCCCACTGGAACCATCGGCTTAGTGATGGATTGTGATACCACTGGAGTAGAACCAGATTATGCTTTAGTGAAGTTCAAAAAACTAGCTGGTGGCGGATTTTTCAAGATCGTCAACCAATCTGTCCCTAAAGCCTTGCACAAGTTAGGCTACACCCAGCAGCAGATCAAAGAGATTGTTACCTACTGCCTAGGCCATGGCACATTGGAAGGAAGCCTGACTATCAACAAAGAATCATTGGTGCGACAAGGATTTACTCCTAAAGCTCTGGAAGCCGTGGAGAAAGGATTACGCAACGCCATGGATATCCGCCATGTTTTCAATAAATGGACCGTCGGTGAAGAATTGTACACTAAATTGATGAGCGGGAAGAATGGAGATTTATTGGGCGCATTAGGATTTTCAGACGCAGAGATTAGCGCAGCGAATGAATACATCTGTGGAACCATGACTCTCGAAGGAGCACCGCATCTTCGAGCAGAACACTACGAAGTCTTTGACTGTGCCAACAAATGTGGAAGTAAAGGGAAAAGATACATCCATCCTTATGGACATCTCAAAATGTTGGCAGCCGTACAGCCTTTCATCTCTGGCGCGATCTCCAAGACCATCAACATGCCGCCGGAGTGGACTGTCGATCAGATCAAGAAAGCCTACTACGATGCATGGACCATGATGATCAAAGCCGTTGCGCTGTACAGAGATGGTTCTAAACTATCGCAGCCACTGAATGCAACCTTGGAACAGCATCCCGAATTTAAGAAAATGTTAGAATCTTCACCAAAGCAAGAGAAATATGCGGTCAAAGAGATCATCAGGAAAAAAGTCAAAGTTGGTCCGCAGATGTTAACCCTGTCTGGCTTCATGCAAGACGGCAAAGTCGGAGAAGTATCGTATAACTTCACTGGATTAAGCCCTACGCAGGAAACCATGATGAGTGCGGTGTTGAATCAGGTTAACTGAGGATTGCAGACTGGATTTGCTCCTTCCCTGATTGCTGAGAAGAGCCTGAATGTGAAAGGACATCC
>CAYJQD010000042.1:1126-7602 GCA_964372235.1 uncultured Methanosarcinales archaeon | reverse complement strand
GAGGTAAGTTCAGTAAAGCAGGAAGAAGAACGCGTTTCGGTTGTGAAAAGTACTGATTCGGAGAAGCTAAAGTGTAAATCTTGCAAGGCAACTCAACTTCGACAGAATGGAACTTGCATGTTGTGTGAAGTCTGTGGAGAAACGACGGGATGCTCATGAGGCTAAGTGGAACGAAAAGGTGAAAATAATATGAAAGAAAAAGTAGAATTGTATGACCCACATCCGGGATTTGCAGGTGCAGCTATTCCCCTGCCTAGGCTTATGAAAGATGCTGCCGACAAATTAAACGGACAGCAGATGACTCTGGAAGAAGCAGTAAAACAATTAACGGAACCAGCTGAAAAAATAGGAGGAACTATTGAAATAGTGGAGAAGTATAAATTTATTGGATTTAGGTTAGGTGATATCGAAAGACCGCCCTACCATTTTTTTAGGTTAATACGATATAAATAATTTTACAAAATTACTCTAATTTACCCAAAATCCTTTTATACTCTTTTTTCTTCTAGCTACATATGTCCCAAGAACAACTCGCTACTATCAAAAGCATCATCAAGCGAGATGGTAGAGTAGTTGATTTTGATCTTAAAAAAATAGAGGATGCGATTTTCCAAGCTGCTGAAACTGTAGGAGGAAAAGACCGCAATCTAGCTCATTCCCTATCAATAAAAGTTCTTGAGGCATTGCAAAAAAAATTCAAAGACAAGCCAACCGTTGACAATGTTCAGGATTTAGTAGAAAAGACCTTGATCGAGGAAGGTCACGCCAGAACTGCCAAAGCGTTCATTCTCTACCGACATAAAAAAGACCAAGAGCGAGAGCAAAGAGCATTGATCATCGGAAAAGAGAATGAAGATGCCAACTTAGAATTTTCCAACGAAGCGCTCAAAGTATTAGAACGGCGTTATCTAATCAGAAATTCGGAAGGACAGGTTATTGAAACACCAAAAGGGATGCTGCAGAGAGTCGCAAAAAATATTTCGTTAGCAGATAAATATTATGGCGCCAGTAAGGAAGAGATCAAGAAAACCGAAGAAGAATTTTACACCATCATGGCCGAGTTGAAATTCTTACCTAATTCTCCAACTTTGATGAATGCAGCAACCATCACTCAACAATTAAGCTCCTGTTTCGTACTTCCAGTCGAAGATAACATCAGTGGCATCTTTGGCGCATTAAAAGACGCAGCCTTAATTCACCAACGCGGTTCAGGAACTGGCTTTTCCTTCTCACGTCTACGGACGAAAGGAGACTTTGTCCGCTCTAACGCCGGAGTTGCTGCCGGCCCAGTAGCTTTCATGAAAGTGTATGATAAAGCTCTGGAAGCGATCAAGCAAGGCGGCATCCGCCCGGGAGCGAATATGGCCGTACTGAGAGTGGATCATCCTGACATCATCAGATTCATCGAAGCCAAACGCGGCACGGGCAGACTAAAGAATTTCAATCTGTCAGTAGCGGTGACTGATCGCTTCATGAAAGCAGTGGAAGAAGATCGAGAATACTATCTTATAAATCCAAAGACAGAAAAATATGTAGGCAGATTGAAGGCACGCGATGTGTTCGCTATGATTACCCAGAACGCCTGGAAGACCGGTGATCCAGGATTACTTTTCATTGACGAAATTAATCGCAAACATCCAGGAAAACATCTCGGCGAGATCGAAACTACCAACCAATGCGGCGAAGCTCCTTTGCTGCCGCATGAAGGAATTGTTCTCGGTTCATTAAACTTAAACAAATTTATCGACGCAGAAAAAAATGATGTAAACTGGCCCGAATTAGAAAAAGCTATCCGCACTGCCGTTCATTTCTTAGACAATGTTATTGATATGAATTCCTATCCTACCAAAAAAATTGAAGAAGAGACCAAACGCACCAGAAAGTTCGGCTTAGGCATGATGGGCTTTGCAGACATGCTAAGCAAGTTGAAAATAAAATATGATTCTGAGCCAGCATTGGAATTTGCCGACAAGCTGATGCATTTCATCAAGACTACTGCTTATCAAATGTCTTCAGAATTAGCCGAACAGCGCGGGCCATGTCCAGCTTGGAAAGATTCTGACCATCATAAAGCAGAACGGAAGATGCGCAACATGACTTGTTTATCCATTTCTCCTACGGGAACTATCAGTATCCTTGCTGATGCTTCTTCCGGATGCGAACCGTTCTTTGCTATCTCCTTCCATAAAGCAGTGATGGGTGATACAAATCTTGTATATCTCAACAAAACCTTTGAAAAGATTGCCAAAGAGCGAGATTTTTATACCCCTGAATTGATCTCCAAGATCGCCCGTGAGGGAACTATTCAAAACTGCAAAGACATACCAAAAGACGTGCGTGACATCTTTGTAACTGCGCAGGACATAGACCCTGAATGGCATATTAAGATGCAATCTACCCTGCAAAAACATGTCGATAATTCCATCTCTAAGACTATTAACTTTCCACGCACTGCTTCCATCAAGGAGGTAGAGAATGCCTATTTATCCGCATGGAAGGCAAAATGCAAGGGAATTACCATCTACAGAGATGGAAGCTATGAAGATCAAGTAATTAATATCGGAAATTATGGTGAATAAACAAAGAGTGAAAAGAGATGGGTGTTTATACAAAAATCGGTGATAAAGGTAAGACAGCCTTCTTCGGCTGCGGGATGATCCAGAAAGATGATCCTAGGATTGAAGCTCTGGGCGCAGTAGATGAATTGAATTCTGTCATTGGCGTTACCTTATCGATGGTCAGCGATAAAGAATTACAGGATGTTCTTATTAAAATTCAGCATGATCTATTTCAAGTTGGCGCTGATTTGGCTGGAAGCGCGTTGGAAAAGAAAGCATTGCCCAGGATTACCGAAACCCATATCAAGGAAGTAGAAGAAGCAATCGACTGTTTGGAAGAAAGATTAGGAGTTCCAACTAAATTTATTTTACCGGGAGGGACACAGACCAGTGCTTTATTACACTTATGTAGAGCAACTACCCGTCGAGCAGAACGAGAATTAGTAAAAGCAAAGAGCGTGATTGAGATCAGCCCCGACTTGATGATTTATGTGAATAGGCTTAGTGATTTCTTTTTCATGCTGGCTAGACAAGCGAACAAAGAGAAAGATGTCAAGGACCAGCAAGTGATCTATAAGTATTTTGATGGGAAGGGAGAATAGATCATCAAACTTATTAGTAATTTCTTATTAGACACCATACCAGAGAAAGATTTATATATAACTCTTTATTACAGGATGTAACAAGGAATAACAATGGTAAAAATACTAATCGATCTATCTGAAGAAGAAGACAAAGTTGTTGAAGTGTTCAAAGTGGTCAATGGATTAAAAACCAAGCAAGATGCAATTAAAAAAATGGTAAAATATTTTGAAGTAGATATAAAACCAAAAAATTTGAACAAGAACGAAGAATATTACAAGAAGGCATTAAAATTTTAGGAGGAATAAAAATGAATTATTGGGCATTAGGAATTGGTGGCGGAGCAGTAATTATAATTGCATGTTTTATTTGGAAAACTTATAATGATTTGATAATCAAGCGTATTAACGTTGAACGACAAGCCAGCCATGTTGAAGTTCATCTAAAGAAGAAATTTGACATGATTCCTGCGATAGTAGAAGCAGTAAAAGGTTACGCAGGACATGAAAAAGGAACTTTAGAAGAAGTAACCAGATTAAGATCACAATGGGGCAAAAGTGCAAATCATTATGACAAAATAAAGACAGCTAATATGCTAGAATCCGCCTTGTCCAAGCTTCTTATTATCCAGGAAAGATACCCAAAATTAAAGGCAGATAGATCATTTATGAGCTTACAACATAGTATCAGCAATGTTGAAAGAGAACTAGTTCATGAAAGGAAAGTGTATAATAAACGAGTTAGTTGGTATAATGGAACGCTACAATTATTCCCAAAAAATATCATAGCTAAATTGTTTAAATTTGAAGAAAAAACATTTTTTACAATGAAGGAATAAGGGTGAGAAGAATGGCAAGATGGTTTGTTGATAAAGAAGGGTATAGAAGATTTTCTGATAGTGGGAAATCTGTTCATAGATGGGTTGCTGAGAATAAACTTGGACGTTCTCTAAAAAGTAGAGAAGTAGTCCATCATAAGAATAGAGATAAGTCAGATAACAACCCAGCTAACTTATGGGTTTTTAGAAATCAAACGGAACATGACCGAACGCATCGAAGAGACAAAAAAATAACTGGACGTTGGTAATGTAGTTTTAGCTTTCCGCAATCCTTATTAATCCTAAAATTCTTCTTTCCATAAATCCCTGATGGGAAAAGAGGTGTTTAGGGGTTCTCGAATGCTCACTTCGGGAACTCTCTACACCAAGTAACTACTTTCTGACAATTATAAAATTATTTAAACTTCTTCATTTCCTTAATTTTTCATGATTAAAAAAGAGGCGAGGCTAGAAGTAATAGTAGGCACCATGTTTGCCGGGAAGAGCACGGCATTGATACAACAGGCTACCTTCTATGAAGACGAAGGATTGCAGGTCCAACTTTTCAAACCAGTTATCGACACTCGTTACGATAAGGACCATATCGTTTCCCATGATGGGTTGAAGATGCCTGCCTATAATGTTTCCTCTGTTAACGAGATATTTGACAAAATTAATCCCCATGCAGAGGTTATAGGGATAGAAGAAGTCCAATTCTTTGAAAGCAGTATCATTGAAGCTTGTCAAGATTACGTTCAGCAAGGTAAAATAGTGATCGCTGCTGGATTGCTTAAAGATTTTCGCGACGAAGCATTTCCGTTCAAAGATGGAAAAAAGACTATGGTCGATTTAGTCTTAGCCGCAGACGATGTAAAAGTGTTGACCGCGCTTTGTAAACAAACCAACGCTCAAGGAGCAGAGTGTCTGCGCCCGGCTTCACGAGTTCAGCGCTACATTGACGGACAAGTTGCCCCTTATGATTCTCCCGTAGTGCAAGTCGGCGGAAAACAAAGTTATGCTCCTCGGTGCAGGCAGCATTATCAATTTTACAAATAATCTTTCCACCACAACAATCTATTTTAACAACAGCCTCTGAAAATTTCTTTGCTTCTGCAGCAGCTGCGTCTCCAGAATATTCGCTCCTACCTAGACGAAACCATCAACTTTCCCGAAGGAACTACGCTCTTGTCCGGAGACATTGGTTCAGGAAAATCAACTATTCTTCTGGCTATCGAATTCGCGCTCTTCGGTTCTTCACGACCGGAACTTCCTGCCGAATCCCTGCTGCGTAAAGGAGCTGCCAAGGGCATGGTTGAATTATCCTTCGTGCTCAACAATCAAAAAATAATTGTCCAGCGCCATCTCAAGAAAGAAAAAGATTCCATCAAGCAGCTGCCCGGGCATATCATCTATAATAATGCCAAGAAAGAACTCATGCCGGTAGAGCTGAAAGCGGAAATTCTCACTCTCCTTGGTTATCCCGAAGATCTGCTCAGCAAAAATAAGAACTATATATTCCGCTACACGGTGTATACACCACAAGAAGAGATGAAGCTCATCCTCCAAGAGAGCAACGAAACGCGTCTCGACGTTTTGCGAAAAATCTTCAACGTGGACAAATACAAGATTATCCGGGAAAATATCCAGATTTACCTTAAGAAGATGCGTACGGATATTGCTGTGCTCAATACCAAAATAGAACCACTTAGCGAATATGCTCAATTAGTCCTTCAACAGCAAGAAGAAAAAAAGAAGATAGAACAGTCTATTCAAGAGATCATTCCTGTACTGCAAATCTTACAAAAGAAACGCCAAGAGCAGCAGGAAGAGATCGAAAAGCTGGAGCAGCAGCAAAAAGAATATCTCCAATTACAGCAAGAACTCTCTACTACTTTACTTCTAGAAAAAGAAATCACCAGTAATATGGAACAGCTTCTGCAAAAAAAAGAGAAGCTCGAAGTGAAGATAGAAGAATTAGCTTTGCCCAAGGACCTTAATATAACTTCAGAACAGCTTCATGCGGAATTGCGCCAAGAAGAGAAACAGAAAGAACAGCTTCTCAAAGAAAAGAATGAGCTGGAAGGAAAAATTAAGAACCTCCAAAGCATCATTGTTATAACTCAGGAAGAGATCAGCAGAACTACTAAGGAGATAACTTCCATTCCTGAACATGAAAAAAAGAAACAGGATCTAACCGAACAGATCGTCAAAAAAAAGGAATTGTTAGAAAAGAAGACCGAAATCGATCAGCTTTTAGAAAAAACTGCTGCTCTGGTGGTTAAAAATAAAACACTCCTGGAACAGTCTGCAGAGGTGCAGCAAAATGTGCAGGGCTTAGAAAATTGTCCGACTTGCTTGCAGGAAGTATCTGCTGAACATAAACATAAAATCATCAGCCAGGAACAGGCCAAGATCATAAAAGCTAATTCCATCCTCGCCGAAGTAGAGAAAAGGAAGAAAGAGATTATCCTACAAAAAGAATCCTTGGAAAAACAGATCCTGGAGATCTTCGCCAAAGA
>CAYJQD010000042.1:0-1116 GCA_964372235.1 uncultured Methanosarcinales archaeon | reverse complement strand
CCACAGAAAACCAGTTAGCCAAGATCACTGCAGAACTTCAACAATTGAGGAAGAAAGAAGAATGGATAGTGGAGAAAAAAGAAAAGCTCCGCCAGCTGGTACAGGAGAATAATACCTTGATGCAGCAGCAACAACAGCAATCCTATACACAAAAAATAGAAGAGATAACCACTAGTGTTGCTCAAAAACAAAAATTGCTGCAGGGAAAGATGCATCTCGACTTATTACAGAAAAATCTGCAGGAAGTGCAGCTGCAAGAACAGCAAAACAATTACAAGAAGATCCAATTGCAGAAGAAGAAAGAAGATCTGCAAGCCTGGCTTTCTCAAAAGAAAGATCTGACCGCAGCTATCAATGCACACAAAAAAATCGCCCTGGAACTGATCGATCAGGAAAAAGAAACCGCCGTTAAGATCGCGCAGCGGCAAACCCAAGCAGAGAGCATCAAACGGCACCTTCTCGAGCTACAGGAAAGGATCAATCTCCTCAACAAAGAAAAAGACAAACTTACCAGAATACAAGAATTGTACTTCTGGCTGGAAGAACATTTCCTTCCCTTGACCTATACGATAGAGAAACAAGTCATGATCAATATCCATCACCATTTCGACCAGATATTTCAGGAATGGTTCTCTATCCTGATCGAAGATCTCAATATCTTCTCCCGGCTCGATGATTCATTTGCGCCGATCATCATGCAGAATGGCTACGAAATCGCTTTCAATGATCTCAGTGGCGGAGAAAAGACGTCAGCCGCTCTCGCCTACCGGCTCGCGCTCAACAAAGTCATCAATACGCTTATCCATACCATCAATACCAAAGACCTGCTCATCTTAGACGAACCGACTGATGGCTTCAGTGTCGAACAGCTGGACAAGGTGCGGGAAGTGTTAGAGAAATTGCAAGCCCGACAAACCATTATCGTTTCGCACGAATCTAAAATCGAGAGCTTTGTCAACAATGTCATCAAGATCCAGAAAGAAGGCCATGTTAGTGGCGTTTTAATATAAAAGTTGTATCCTATAAATGCTTATATACAAAAATCTCCTTACGTTATCATGCTTGGGCAAACCAACAAAGGAATAGGAGCTGCTGATCCGAGCGATCCTAGATCGG
>CAYJQD010000041.1:0-10981 GCA_964372235.1 uncultured Methanosarcinales archaeon | reverse complement strand
GCAACATTTCATGGTACATTAAGTAATCAAGAATTTCTGGTGAAGCATCTGCAAAAATAGTAGAAACCGTGATAGTATCGGTATGAAAATTGTAGCTAGCCAATTTGCGGAAGGAAGCAGTGCCCCAGGTTAGGTTTGGTTTTTCCACAGAATAGGAGAGGAAGGATTGATTAACACGATCAAATGAAGATTCTAATAACGGATCAGATTGCGTTTTTGGAGTGAGAATAGGGATGTTCTTGATGAAATTATTGTAAAGTTCAATATTTGGTGTGGTTGCTCGTTGTTTGAAGATTCGCAGCAATAAGTGCTGAATAAGACCGATCTTGATTTCCCGATCGATGTCCTTCCATTGTAAATTGAGATTTACTTTGATCTTTCTTGGTTCTAAGCGGATATTGGCGTTAAAATCGGCTAGTCTGCGGTTGTATTCCAGCTCTGTGAAGTAAAGAAATTCTTTCTCTGGGAATAAGCGTTGGTACGATTCTTCTATAATATCCATTATAGTTTATAATTGCTACGATATTTTATAAGAATTGTCTATATGGTATTAAAAATTAATATCTATTCTATCTCATACCTCAAAATAGCAGCAATCCCACCAAGTTCTTTCAACTGTGTACCTTCTCTGGTTTCCGTAGAAATAATCTTCACCACGGCACCGCCTTTCTGAGCTTTTTCTTCAAGCTCAAAGATCCTGTCTTCCGACATACTTTCAGATAATAACAGCACGCTGACGGCGTTCATTTCCAAGGCTTTCAGCGTTTGTGTTTCTCCATAAGTTACTTTCTGAGGATTTTCTCGGAATTCGTTGAAGAATTCCTGCACTGCTTTCTTTTCGCGAGCGATCTCTTCTTCTGCCAATAAATCTTCAGATTTGTCCACCAATTCCTGCAAGCCAAATTCTTCAGTATAAGAAAGATCTTTAGTACCAATGATTTTTCGTTCTAAGTCTCCAGTAATGTATTCTTTATTCAAGAAATCGTTGACTGTCGTTCCTGGGCCGCCGACGATGATTCCTTTCAGATTGTTTCCTAAGGGGAGAAATTGATCTTTCATGTATTCGGCAATCTTCTTGAAATGTTCTTTGTAGGCTCCTTCGCGGAGACGGGCGAAACGCTGGGCACTTTGTCCCCCAGCCTTAAATTTCCCCGGAACTTCTGAATGTGTTTTCTGTAAGACTACGATGGATTTTCCTTTCAATAAAGCAAGGGTAGCATCTCTTCTATCTAAAACGACTAAACCATAGACGTTATGATCGACCATGATATCCTCCAAGATATCGGTCACGAAGTTTTTATCGCAGCGATAGATGCGCACGTTAAGCGGCACCGGCGGTTCGACGCTCCAGACCCTAAAGTCTTGTTTTCCTTCTCCTGCGGCGAGGTTGCCAGAGAAAACAGCTAAACCATTAGATGGTGTTCGGGCATATTGGCGCAGATGTTGGATCATCTTCTCCAGAGCGCCCTGTACGTTTTTTCTAGTAACTGCTGATTTGATGTTAGAAGCAGTACCTTGCTCTTCTGCCAGATGTTGAGTAATTTTGGTAATTTCATACCCTGCAGGAATGTAGACAGTTACGAACTCTGTATGAGGAGCCTTATGACTCTTTAATTCATTAATCGTTTTACGTAAATGCAGTTTTTCGGTTGCGCTCAGAGTCATAATCAAGAAATAGAACGTGTATTTTATAAAGATTTGTCACGTAGTTATTTCACAAGCATTAAAAATCTATCCTCAGAGTTTCTTAGCATGTCTTTTTTAGATAATTTATTGACCTTGGAAAATCCGTTACACAAAGGAACCCAGATACTTACTTTCCCACGATCCTTGCGAACTTATCTCTTTGGACCAGATAAGCCTTTCTGTTACAAAGCTCATCAAACTAAAGCAGGTTTATACCTGGTTCTTCCGCATACCAAAAAGGGTTCAGTATTTCTGAATTATCCTCACGAAGGGTTTACGGAAACTAAGAATTTCCATCATCCCCATACTTATCTTGATTCATTCTATGTGGAGCAAACTATGACGAAGAGAGAGAAAAGGCTTTCTTTTGCCAGTCAAGTGAGCAAGGTGATAGTTCATCCCGAAACTCAGACTAATCTCAAGATCTCCGTTTCTTACGGGATGGCAGAAGAAGGAAAACCTTTCCGATTGCGCTTACATTATACTCTGCTTTTTGAGCAAGGACATTACAAAATGGTATTGTTTGATATCTACCGAAATCAAGGTACAAAACAGATTATGGCGCGCGGTCCGGAAATTAAAACAAACATGACTCGAAAAGACTTTTTTCCAGTAGATTACGAAGCAACTTTAGAGAATCTGGTTAATCTTATTACTATGCCGGAAATTGGTCCTGAGCAATTTTCTCTCTTACTCACTGATTCTTACGTAGCGCTGCATACACTTCACTAGTTATTTTATTTTTGTTCATTTCCCTTGCAGTGTCGTACATAAGAATCTTATGTCCTTTTTCCTTAGCCTCCGCCCAGCAAACCTGAAAGATCTCTGCGTCTAGATTTTCGCGAATCTTCTTTTTGGCGTATCTTCGTGCCTTTAATCTCTTTTCCAATTTCTTTAGGTCAGAGCAAGTTAAGACTATACATAGATCAACGAGTTTCTTTGGCAGATGGTGGCTGATATGGGAATCGATAATTAATCCTTTCTTGCTTTCCTGTAGCTTTTCTTTCACTAATCTCTCAAATTTTTGGTAATCGATATCATAACTTTGTTTTGATCGATTGTAACCAGTAGAAATATGTTTGTAATAATGATGTAAGTCTAGACGATTGAATCCTAATACTTTTGTAAGAACTTTGGCTAAAGTTGATTTTCCTACACCTGGAGAACCGGTGATAACTATGAGGATTTTGTTTTTTTGTTTAAATTTGGTAGACATGCTTTAATGAAGATTACCTGCTATTTAAGTTTGACTGCAAATAAAGAGCGAATGTCTATACAAAATTATATATTTTTTAATTAATATAATTATTTGTTATTTCACTATCCCAGGAAAAAGATTGAACATGATTTGAAAGAACATTAATTACGCATTATTTTTATCCCGCTTCTGTTGCTGCCGATGTTTCAGATGGCGGTGTTTCATAAAGCCTGAGATGAAATGTTTGTGGACAAGATATTCTACCACGACGATAACAGCAAATAATCCTACTGCGTATCCGGCTAGGGTAAGTAATTCCGTCCAGATTCCGGAAATACCGACATTAAAGAGAAATATTTCTCTGATGACGCTTTCTGAGACGACAAAAGGATTAAAGCTAGTAATACTTCTTACCACAGGAGAAATAGTTTCTATGGGCAGGACGATTCCTGAGACAAACAATAAAAGGCTTCCTGTAGAGATGGAAGCTAAAGTACCCGTTTCTTCAGACTTGAACGCGTATCCAATTCCCATGCCCATGAAGGAGAATACTGATGAAGATAGCAGCAATACGCCGGCTACTGGTAACAGCTGTACTAAGTTATCTTTGAGGAAAACGGCGGAGACAGCCAATATAACTAAAACTTGTACTAAGGTTATTACTAAGGTTGTAAGATATGTTGAGAGAACAAATGTCCCTTTACGTAGCGGCAGGAAATAATTTCTGAAAAATGCCGGACTATTCTTTTCCATCATCACCAAAGTAGTACCTAGCAATAATGATGAAAACATAACCACTAATACTAAGAGAGCAGGGAACATGTAATTAAGATAGGAACTTTCTTGTCCGACCTTTTCGATCCTGGTAACGAGCGGAGCTGACAGGACATTGGCGTCAGTTACCTTCTGTGAATCTAAGCTGGCTTTCATCTCATCGATACGTTGTTGGGCGGTTTCTAACGCGCTGACGCTTTCCTGAAGGTTTTGGCTGGTAGAACTTAAGCTGGTACTCGTACTTCCTACGGCGGTGGCGGCAGCGGTTAATTTTATTTTAGTGTTAACCAGTTCATCTTCTAAAAGGGTCAAGGCTCCTAAAACTCCTGAGGGAGGAGCAGTAGTTGTAGTGTTAGTAGTATTGGTACTATTTCCTCCTCCGACTAGGCTGTCCAAGGCTTTTAGTTTTCCTTCTACTTCGCTTAAGCTGCTGAGGATGGCAGTTTTATCTGCGAGCTCGGAAGCTTCAACTGCTTCTTTGGCGTCTTTGACATCTGCAAGGCCACTCTTTATCTTTGGAGGAGCAGAGGTCTTGAAATCCTTGATCAATTGTGGATTGTATACACTAGTAGGAAGCGTCAAATCTAAAGAAGTAAGCTGCTGGTTAACTTCCTGGGCCGTGCTGGAGGCAGCCGCGCTTTTTTCTTTGGCTGAGCTTAATTGGTTTCCTTGCTCTTCTAACTTAGTTTTGGTATCAGCGATGGTAGATAATAAATTACCGGATAATTCTTTAGATATCTCTTGTGATTTTAAATTGAATTTTTCATTTAAAGTATCTTGTACAACCCCTACTAAGTTAACTTTGCTTGGATCAACATAAAATGAAACTTCTTTCTGTGCATTGTTTTCGACCTTGAGGTTTTCAGGGACGGAGACGCAGGCATGAATTGCTCCTGCTTTTATATCTTTGACACAGTCGTCTGCGGACGTTTGATATTTTATAATCTTATATTCTTGTTCTTGCAAAGAACTTACCAGCGATTCGACATCGTCGGTAAATTGTGGGGAATAGATGCCTATGTTTAATCCATAATTTGAACTAGTATTATATGATAAGCCAAGAAGGAGGATGATGAACAAAGGAGCAAAAAAGACCACTAATGCTGAGGTCTTCGAACGTACCAGTAATTTCAGGTTCTTTTTTGTCAGCAGCCAGAGAGATTTCATCTTTTTTCTCCTATTCTTTTTCCTGGGTGATTCTTTCAAATATTTCGTCGAGCGATGGCCGGCGGATGTCTAGGTCGTGAAGGTATAAATTTTCGTCTTGGATCATAGTCAACAGTCCGGTGACTGTCTTCGTAATGTTTTTAGGATGGATAATGAGATGCTGTTGCCGGTCGATGATTTTGTTTACCGGCAGCGTCTTTAAGATAGAGATGAAACGTTCTTTATTTTCTCCGGGATTGAGAGAGATCGTGAAATTGTCTTTCAAGAATGGCTTACGAATTTCTTCCAGGTTTCCATTGCTGTGCACTCTTCCATTATGTACAATAGCGACTTTGTTACAGAATTTTTCCATAAGATTTAGATGATGCGAAGCGATAATGAGAGTGACGCCCTGCTTGTTTACCTGGGCCAGGAAATTCATGATCTCTTTCTGGAGCAAGGGATCGAGATCGGCGGTTGGCTCGTCCAGCACCAAAATTCGTGGTTTATGTACTAGGCTGCAGGCTATGTCCAATCTTTTTTGCATGCCTCCAGAAAGATGTTCTGCCAACTTATTTTGATGCGCAGCAAGGTCCGTCGCCTGCAACAACCCTTTGATATTGTTTTGTAAGGTTTCTTTTGGTAAGTTGTAAAGCTGTCCAAAGTGAAGTAGATTTTCCATCACCGTAAGTTTGGGGTAAAAAGAATTATGCTGCGGCGCATAACCAAGCTGGTCTTTGATTTTGTGTAAATTATTATGTAAATTTTTGGGTGATTCAGTTACTTTAAAGGAATGCAAAACTTCTCCTGCGCTCGGTTCTAAGAATCCTGCAATAAGATTCAATAAGGTTGTTTTTCCGCTGCCGGAACGTCCTAATATAGCCCAGATGTCTCCTTCTTCGATAGTTATATTAACATCCTGAAGAATAGGATTATTCCCAAATTTTTTACCGACATCTCTCAGCTCGATGAGTCTCAAACTATTATCACCCTTTTTATGATAGAATATAGCAGAACAGTACATAAATCTTATGCGGATGAAAATGAGCTAAAGCATAATCTTTATATATCTCCTTCTTTGGGAAGAGTCATGCTTCAAAAAATCAAGCATATCTACGAAACCAAGTATAAATTGCTGATGATTATTCCGCTTTTACTTCTAGTTTTGTCTTTGGTGCAGATAGGATTTCAGTATGCCACTACCGGCGATTTTGTCAATAAAGGTATCTCTTTGAAAGGAGGTTCTACTATCACGATTACTAAAAATCTTGGAATATCTCCTGTTGAGTTGGAAGAAACATTGCAACAACAATTTCCTACCGCTGATATAACTGTGCGCACCTTAAGCTCAGCCGGAAGAACGACTGGTTTTGCTGTCGACTCGGGCTTGCAAGATACCGCTGGGATTGATGTTCTCTTGAGCGCTTTGTCAGAAAAGCTTGCCTTGCAAAAAGCAGATTATAGCGTAGAAGTAGTAGGTTCTTCGCTAGGAAACAATTTTTTCAAACAAATGCTTATCGCTTTGGTGTTCTCCTTCTTGCTGATGGGAGTTATGGTCATAATCTATTTCCGCGTTTTCATAACTAGTTTGATGGTTATACTTGCTGCCTTCTGTGACATTGTGATTACGTTGGCAATATTTAATCTTACAGGAATGAAATTACATCCTGCTGGCATTGCGGCTTTCCTAATGCTGATCGGATATTCTGTGGACGGGGAAGTAGTAATTTCTTCCCGTCTGATAAAACGCAGCGATGGGACAGAACTGCAACGGATTTATGGCGCTTTGAAAACTGGTTGGACTATGACTCAGACTACTTTAATGGCAGTCATCGTGGCTTTGATCTTTGTTCAAAGCGAGATTGTGAAACAGATCATGCTAATTTTATTGATAGGCTTACTAGTTGATACTATCGTCACCTGGATCCAGAATGTCGGGGTATTGCGCTGGCATTTAGAACGAAAACACGCTAAAAATACAAAACCATGAATAAAGTTAAAGTAAAAAAAATATTTGGAAATTGGAAAGTTTTGCTATTGATTACATTTCTAGTATTATCCGTATTGGCGATTAAGCCGCAATTTGGGGTAGAGGGAGTAGAAATTTATTCTCTTCGGACAGATTCACCATTGGCGGAAGCAGGCCTCGTTATTCCAGCTAAAGTTCAGCCTACGGCTCGGGAACGTATCCTTTCAGTGGATGGCAATCCTGTCAACACCGTAGAGGATTATTATTCTGCTATTTCACAGTTAAGCGGGAATAAAACTGTACGGGTCGAAACCACTAAGGACACCTATATGTTTTTAGCTCCAGGTAGTTCGGGCCAGGATGTTGATGTAGGATTGAAGGTGAAGGAAGCTTCATTTTCTAATCTACGGATGGGGTTAGAATTAGAGGGAGGTACGCGCGTGCTCTTACAGCCGGCGGGAGAAATTTCTGAAGAAGATTTAGAAACAACTGTCGACAGCTTGAAAGAACGGTTGAACGTCTACGGACTACGTGATATCTTGGTGCGCAGCGCTTCGGATCTGCAAGGAAACGATTTTATTTTGATCGAAATTGCTGGTGTAACCGAAGAAGAGATACAAGAATTGCTGGCCAAGCAAGGAAAATTTGAAGCAAAGATAGGAAATGAAACTGTTTTCTTTGGCGGAAAAAAGGATATAACATACGTCTGCCGAAGCGCCGATTGTTCAGGTATAGATCCTTATGTTGGCTGCCAACCATTTGATGGAGGTTCGCATTGCCGATTTGCGTTCCAGATATCACTCAGTCCAGAAGCAGCCCAGCGCCATGCAGACATCACCCGGAATTTGAAGACTGTTTCTGAAGCAGGAACTTGTTATCTCGGTGAGGATTTAACCCTCTTCCTGGACGATGTTGAAGTTGATAGTTTGCGCATCGGTTGCGAATTGAGAGGAAGCTCAACTACTGATATCCAGATTTCCGGTTCTGGTGGGGGATCAACTCAAGCTGATGCAGTAAATGATGCATTGAAGAATATGAAGAAGTTACAGACAGTGCTTCTTACGGGAAGCTTGCCGGTAAAATTAGATATCGTGAAAATAGATTCTATCTCTCCTTCCTTAGGTAAGGAATTTTTGCGGAACGTAATGTTTGTCGGCGTAATGGCTCTTGTAGCGGTCTCAGGCGTGGTGTTATATCGCTATAGAAAAATAATAGTCATTTTCCCGATGGTCTTAGTGATGCTCAGCGAATTGGTATTAATTTTAGGGTTTGCAGCGTTGGCAGGATGGAATCTTGATCTCGCTTCCATCGCTGGGCTGATCGTAGTGGTGGGAACAGGGATGAATCATTTCATCGTCATTACCGATGAAACGTTGAGAAAAGAAGCGCAGGAATTAGATTGGAAAAGCAGGATCAAGAATGCTTTATTTATTATCATGGGTGCTTATGTCATCAACCTAGGCAGTTTAGTCCCTTTATTTTGGGCTGGTGCAGGGTTATTGAAAGGATTTGCACTGACTACTATAGTAGGTATGTCTGTAGGAGTGTTGATCGCTCGACCAGCATATGCAGCTATAGTGAAGATCTTGCTGGAAGAATAAATATTTCCTATTGATTTTACTTTTGGAAAGCCATCCTGATCTGATCGATAATATAAGGTAGGATGAATGCTCCTCCAAAGACCGCGGCAACGATCCAGGGATTGTGTTTTGGAGTATTGATCTGGATACTTTCTATGAAACGGTTAGACATGAGCACCATAAAAACAACGTTTCCCATGGCGATGATCGGCACAATGATGCTCGCTGCGCGATGATGTTTTGTTTCTAATAAGCCGATGTCGGTGATAAGAAAATTGTACAGAAAACCAATGGCTAAACCGAGTACGGCCACGATGGCATAGAGCACTAGATCATACAAGGCAATAAGGAAAGGAATCAAGATAGCAGAAATGAGAAGATTGCCAAACACGATAACGATTAATGCACTCCAAAAAACTATCTTGGAGAAAAAAATATCATGTTTAGTAGCTTTATCGAGAATTGCTTCTGCCTTTACCAGATCACTTTCTCTCCACCCTTTCTGGAGGAGTTCTTCTCTTCGCTGCAGGTTCATGGTTAACGATGGCCTAAGGTAAGATGCTGGGCTACTTTCATGAATTCTTTTGCCGGACGGGAGCGTGGGTAAAGATGGGTCAAAGGCATCTGCCGGTGTGCAGCTTTCCGCACTTTTCGATGATGTTTAATGTCAGCCAGAATAGGATGTTCTAAGATCGTTTCTATCTCTTCCGGCTTAAGTTCGTCTTTTCCGTGGCTCATATTCAAGATGATTCCTGAGATGGTGTTGTTGTTTTCTTTCGCAAGCTGGATGGTTTTTAGTCCGTCCATGACTGAACTGAGAGTTGGATTTACGACCACCAGCACTTCATCCGTATTTTTGAGAATCTGTAACAGATCATATCCTAAACCACTCGGAGCATCTACTAATACAAAATCAGCGGCGTTCTTCAATAGGTCGAAAACTTTGTGCAGCTTCTGTGGATTAGTCCTTTGATATTCGCTCAGCGAAGGGGAAGCAGGAATAAGAGAGATACCGCTTTCATGTAAGTACATGATGTCTTTCAAGCTTTTTTCTTTACGTAGGAACTTGTTTAATGTTCCTTCCGGGTTCATATTGCCTAAGTGAAGTGCTAGATTGGGGGTAACTATATTGGCATCAAGAAGCACTACATCTTTGCCCAGTTTGGCTAGGCTTTGACCTACATTTAGCGTACAGGTTGTCTTTCCCACACCACCTTTTCCGGAAACCAACGCGATAAACTTGGTCATAATTTAGGATTAAGAAGAAAGGGATTATTTAAACATTCTGTTGGTAAAAGAGTAAAGAATCGTCTTTTAATCTTCTTCTACGATCCCTTCGATGATTCTCTGAGAATAGTTTAGAAAGTTATGGATGAATTTTTCGCAGTTTACTAAGGTATCAATCTCTACCTCTACCGTGGAATCTTCCAGGTTTACCACTAAGGTAACGTGGCGGCGGAATTCTTGTCTTTTCTGATGCGGTGATTTGAGAATATTTCGCAAGGAGAAGTAGAAGTTGAGGTTTTTCTGGATAAGCGGATCGTCAGAATAAAGCTCAGCGAACTTTTTGGCTTTCAAAGCCGGACTTTTGGGCATGCTGTCCAACTTTTTTTCTTCAAGAGCTTTTTCCAGAAAGGCATCGATGATAAAATCGTAGGTGCTGATCATGCGGTTCAAAGCGTTAGTGATAACATCTACAGTTCTGGTGTATTTTAAACTGACGTAAATTATGTGCTCTAAGCGCTTGAGCTCTTCCTTCGCTTCCAACAAATATTCATTCATCTGTAAAATCTCCACAAGAACAAAGCTGAAATGAAGGTGACTTTTTATTATTTTCTCTTTTTTAGGGGAAAAGTCGCCGCCTCGGCCAAGAAGTGAAGTCGGAACTAAAAAGACGAAGCAGTAAATATTGTTCGGTTTTAATCGATTTTAATACAGGAAACCGACCGACTGAACGGCCAAGGCGACTTTTTCTAGTTAGGCTGATTTTAGCCGATGGAGGATTTTCTTGGCATGTTGCAAGAATCCTTCCACTTCTTTTGCAGAAAGGACTTCCAGATCGTAACTATCGGAACAGATGATATGGGAATTTCCACGCTTAAATTCTATCGGACTTTGCTGTTGGTGGTAGAGGATTTCACAGATACGCAGCATAAAGGTAATATCTTCAGTGGAAAGATGATATTTATTGACGAAGGGGCGTACAGCGTTGATTTTTTTCGATAATTCTTTTTCTATCGCTATTTTTTCTTTACCAAGAATTCCTTCCAATGCATATTCTAAGGAATTGCCAAGACTTTTGACAATGCCGAGGAGCAAGTTTGGATCTTTCGCTAAAGGAAGAGTAGCGTGAAAGAGATGTTCTGCGGTCTGGAAGTGATCGGTCGCTAACGATAAAGTAGGAAAATTATTCATTCTTTAAGTTAAGTATCGCCTCAGCCAGATCCCCATGAGCATCTTCAATCGCTTTTTTGGCTGCTAATTTGCTGGCACCGGTCTGTTCCATCACGGTTCGAATATCGTCTTCAGAAATGTCTGGCACCGAGGAAGCTTCTTCTTCATGTACCTCGCCGGAGATCTGGAATGTTTCCTGACCCATCATGTTGACTTTAGCGACAGAAGGATTAG
>CAYJQD010000040.1:0-11251 GCA_964372235.1 uncultured Methanosarcinales archaeon | reverse complement strand
ACAGGCATTTTATCTGTCATATTCAATCACCTTGCGATTTAAAGAGTATTTTATCAGCTTGAAGCAGATTGTCATGCAACGATTTCATTCCTCGCCGCAGCTTATTGAAATTATTTTCTTCGTTATACTCTGATTCATCGATATTCTTATTGATTTGGTGCAGGTCAGCAAACCCGCGTCGTAATTCGTCTAATTCTCCCAACATACGTTGATATACTTCAACTTTCACATACAGTTCATGTTTCGGCATTATTCCCGAAGATGCTGCTGGTGCAGGAGAAGAATATCTTTCTGGAGCAGGAAAGCTAGGCATAGGTGTCTCAGCAAGATCTTCATCCATAGGCATATTTTCTTCCTCGTCAGGAAAAGCCATAGGCTTAGAGAACCCCACCGCTTCCTTAACCTTGTCAGGTTCAATAACCCGTTCAGAAGAATCCATAGGGGGGAATTGTAATGCTTTTTCGTCAATAGGTCTTCCTTGAGGAAAGGGCACCTTAGGTACTACTTTCTTACGGCCGAATAACCATCCCATACTACTCCTAAGTGGAAGAGCGTTTAAAAAGTTTGTTTAGTATTGGCCAATAGTAACTGCATCATATCTTTTAAAGTTCCAGAATCTATATAAGAGGCTGTAAAACGGAAATTTTTATGAGGAAAGTAGCTATAATTTGGTTCCTTCTTTTTTGTCTTTGCAACGGCTTAATTATGGCGGAAGATCTGCAGAACACAACTATAGCGCTTACTCCAAATCTCGACTCAACTCTTTATTCCAACACTAAGTATACTTCCTTGTTTAAATTAGAAATCAAGGACAAAAAACCTTGCTCTCCAAAGGATACAGTAATGGTTTTCTATAATATTACCACAAATAATTCCTTGATTAAAGAGGATTCCTTTAGCAAGGAAGTTGGCTGCACTAGTTCTGCGAATACTGGGGAATTTACATCTGCTGGACCAGGAGAATATGAAATATGCGGCATGATCATTAATTCCAGCGCTTCTTTCGTTCCTAATTTAGCTTCATGCATAAAGTTAATGGTGGCGGACACTTCTAATCTTTCCTGTGATATAAATTTGCAGCTTAAAACTAGCGAAACTTTCTTTTTTGAAAAAGGTCAATCCATAGAATTTAAACCAGAGCTGAATGATAAATCGTTCCCATTCACAATCGGATATTGGATCGAAGACTTTTTTGGAAACATAGTAAAACCAAAAATAAATACTACAAATACGAACGAAAAATCATGGAAGACCAACATCGAAGAACAGGATCGTATCTTATTCCTCAAAGCAGTAGTCTATCCTTCTTGTGCTGATGTAAATTTGTCTGACAATGCTGTAGAAAAAATGTTTGTTGTGATTAATAATCAAACGTCAGACAAAAACGAAACGTCTTTGGAAGAAATCAGCAAAGAATCGTCGATTGCCATTCTTAAATTCACTCCAGAAGAAGCTTCCTTTGGTGAATCCGTTAACACGGAATTAGAAATCTACAAGGGAAACACTGACAAATATTCAATTTCAGTATGGGTGGAGAGAGATGGTAAAGTGATCAGCGAAAAAACAAAGATCCATCTGAAAGAGAAAAATACGCTTTACAAGTTTTCTATTCCTGTTTTACTTAAACCAAATTGCAATGATAAAATCAAGGAAGTAGATGCGGAATTGATTGTTGAAGGATTAGGATTACAGAAAGGAAAAAAAATTACTTTGAAAGGAGTTAATTCTAAAATTTGCCCAGAAAAAGAAGAAAAGGTAGAAAAAAAAACCACGAGAAAAGAAGGAACAAAAACGCGAATAAAAATAACTAATCAAAGTTTGCCCTTATTGTCCCAGTCAGATCCTACAAAACCTCTTTTTGTGACGGAAAAAACATCGGCAAAAGAAGTTCCTGGATATCAAGGTATCGTGGTGTACCAATCCGTATCTGAACGCTCTAAAAATCTCCTTTCTTGGATATTGGTAGCCTCTTTTGGAATGTTAAGCTTACTATTAGCCGGGCGGAGATATTTTGGCTGAAAACAAGAGGAATACTTAAAAATCCCTCTAGTTTCTAAGCCTTATGAGTAAAAAGATTCTCTTCAGGACCGTAGTAGAAGTACTGGGAAAACCAAAGGAACATGTAGATTCTACCCTCAGAGGATACCTTCAAAAACTTAAAGAAAACACCAGATACGAGGTGCTCAAAGAAGATCTGGCAGAATTAAAACAGCATGAGCAAAGCGAATTATGGATGGCCTTCGCAGAGCTAGAAATAAAAACATCCGGCGTTGCTGACATCATTGATTTCTGTTTCGATTACATGCCTTCTTTTCTAGAGATCATAGAACCAGAAGAATTATCATTAGATAGTTTAACTATTTCCTCATTTCTCAATGATATGCAGGCAAAATTGCATGGCGTCGACATGATTGCCAAGCAGATGAAGATGGAAAACCAGCTTCTTAATCAAAGTCTCGCTAGACTATTAAACAATTATATTATCGTCCTGTTGCGCGATCATAATCTTAGCTCTGAACAGCTAAGCAAATTGACTGGGATGAATATTGATGTGTTAGAAGATTATTTGGATAAAATGATTGACGAGGGGAAAGTAGATCTTAAGGAAGGCATCTATTTCCTGAAAGAGGGAGCGATAGAAAATGGACGAGAACCTGAAAAGAATTGAAGCAGTATTGTTTGCAGTAGGAAAAGAAATAACTTCTGAACGTATTGCCAGCCTTTGTTCAATGGAAGTACAGCAAGTAGAAGAAGTAATACAAGTGCTCATTAATCAATATACACAGATGAATAATTCTTTACAGATTGTTAAAAAAGAAAATGGATGGAAATTGACCGTACGGGATGAATATGTTTCCTTAGTTAGCAGCTTGGTATCAAGCACTGAATTAGAACGCCCTCTGATGGAGACGCTGGCGGTTATCGCTTGGCGCTATCCCATCGTGCAGTCGGAAGTAGTAAAATTGCGCAATGCCAAAGCCTATGATCACATGAAGCAATTAGAGGAGATGGGTTTCGTTACCAAAGAAAAGCACGGCCGTACATTCAAAGTCAAATTGACCAAGAAATTCTTTGAATACTTTGATCTGCCCAGCGAAGAGGCTAAACAAGCTTTCCTAAAACAAGTACCTGCTGAAGTCCTGAAAGAAGCAGAAGATGTAGACAAAGAAGCAGATGAAGTGGAACGCTTGAATGAGTTGCAGGGTAAAGAGTTGGAAGGCAAGGATGAGATTTCTAAAGCAATGGGTGAGGCTAAGAAGGAGTAATTTTGTTCCAAATCTTTTTTAAATAGCTCTCGAAATTTATTTCTCGGGTTATGAAGCGAAAATATTTACCAGAATATCAAAGTTTAACTCATTTAGTCAGAGGCCTTACTTCGGGAGTAAATCTAAACGCTCAGGCTAGGCGAGGAAGCTATTGGAGAAATACAATCAAAGTACAGACTCCAGGTGGTCGAGGTAGCGGCTTGTTGCTGAGCCGTGATGGATATTTTGTTACTAATTGTCATGTTCTGACTGAGGAAAAAGTGCGAAATGGTTGTAGTATCACCATCCCGGATGTTGATTATCGGTTTACAGTTTCAAGAGTGTTAGCAAAATCTAGGCCTCATGATTTGATTCTAGCTCAGGCAAGAGTGCATACTGCAGCTGTTCCTACTGAGATAATTTTGTCAGATTATCAACCATTATTTGATGATAGAATTAGAACGTACGGCTATAAGTATGAAGTGATGGAAGAAAAGCAAGGCAAAGTCTGTATTGGCACTTTATCTTCTTCTTTAGGAGATACTTTTTGGCAAGCTTTGAATGTTCATTATATTAATCCTGATCTAGAGAGAAAAGCAATTGAGAATACAATATACTCAACCTGCGACGTAGAGCCGGGATGGAGTGGCGGACCAGTAGTTTTAGAGAGCACAGGCGAGTTGATAGGATTTACTAAATTGATCTCGTTTAGCCATCCTTTTCTCACTCTGTTAGGATTGGCTTCGCAAAAGACCCATGGATTTACTTCTACAAAAAAATTAAAAGAGATGATAGGTTATTTTCTGGAAAGAGAAGAATAATTTATCGACGGATTTTTATTCCAAACCTACTCACTTTTTCACCACAATGTTTATAAAGCCTCTTTCGCTTAATTTTCCATAGATTTGTCGTCGATAAGTCTAATTTTTGAAAAATAAAAACAAAAGCTAAAAACAGCCCTAAAATGACCCCTACGGAAGCCGAAAATCCAGCGGAAAATAGTTCAAAAATCGTCCCTCGCGTCATCGAAGAGGAGATGAAGGAAGCCTATGTAAACTATGCTATGTCAGTGATCGTAGGCCGAGCCCTCCCGGACGTACGGGATGGCCTTAAACCGGTCCATCGGCGCATTCTTTATGCCATGTACGATATGGGCATGTTCCATAATAAGCCATTTAAGAAGTGCGCCAGGATTGTAGGAGAAGTGTTGGGTAAATACCACCCTCATGGCGACACTGCTGTCTACGATTCGTTAGTACGCATGGCTCAAGATTTCTCGTTACGTTATCCCTTAATCAAAGGTCAGGGCAATTTTGGAAGCATTGACGGGGATAATGCTGCGGCTATGAGGTATACTGAAGCCAAGCTCAATAAGTTGGCCGAGGAGATGCTCAAGGATATCGAGAGGAATACAGTTGAATTTAAGGATAATTTTGATGGATCTTTAAAGGAACCGCAAGTATTACCCAGCCGCATACCTAACCTCTTAGTTAATGGCTCATCTGGTATAGCCGTCGGTATGGCTACCAATGTTCCGCCTCATAATCTGAAGGAAGTCTGCCAAGCTCTAATTACTTTTATCGACAATCCTGCTATTACTACCCAGCAATTGATGGAGATCATCCCTGCCCCAGATTTCCCTACTGGCGGAGAGCTTCTTTGCGGAGGAGAGCTTGTACATGCTTATGAAAAAGGACGGGGAAAAGTCGTCATTAAAGCAATTACAGAAATTGAAGATGACCAAATCATTGTTAAAGAAATTCCATATCAAGTCAATAAATCAGAATTGATTGAACAGATTGCCGAGCTGGTACGGGATAAAAAGATTCCAGGAATTCGCGATATCAACGATGAGTCAGACCGTGATGGTATACGGATAGTTATCAGCTTGAAAAAAGATGCCGATGCTAATGTAATTTTAAATCAATTACACCAATACAGTCGGTTGACTACTTCTTTTGGTATTAATTTGTTGGCCTTAGTAAATGGCGAACCTAAAACCCTGGGTTTGAAAGAACTGCTTCATTACCATCTCTTGCATCGCAAAGAAGTTATCGTCAAGCGCACCCAATACGATTTAGAACAGGCGCAGCAGCGGGTGCATATCTTAGAAGGTCTGTTGATTGCTCTGAACAATGTTGATGAAGTTGTCGCGGGAATTAAGAAATCCAGGACCGTAGAAGATGCACGGAATTTCTTAACAACCACCTATTCCTTAACCGTTGAACAAGCTAATGCTATCCTCGAATTACGATTGCAGAAATTAGCTTCCTTAGAACAGGAAAAAATCCGCAGCGAACACACAGACTTATTACAGAAAATTGCTTTTTATCAAGAAGTTCTTGGATCAGAACAGAAAGTGTATGGGCTGATCAAAGAAGAATTAGAAGAAGTTAAGACTGCTTATGGTGATGAGCGTCGTTCACGGGTTATGCAAGGCGAATATGCCGATGTAGACATGGAAGAATTGATCAAAGAAGAAAATGTGGTGGTAACCATGACCAATTCCGGCTATGTGAAGCGACTTCCTATTGATACATATAAAACTCAGAAACGTGGCGGCAAAGGAGTTATTGCTGCCAGCATGAAAGAAGAAGATTTCGTAGAAAGATTATATGTCACCTCTACTCATGCGTACATGTTGTTCTTTACTGATAAAGGCCAGCTGTATTGGTTGAAGGTATATCATATTCCAGAAGCCAGCAGACAGGCTAAAGGCCAGCACATCGCTAATCTGATTGAAAAGTCCAGCGACGAAAAGGTGACTGCCATCATTCCCGTACGCGATTTTAAGGAAGGGTATCTATTCATGGCTACCAAAAATGGAACAGTAAAGAAAACCGAATTGCAAGAATTCTCCCGCCCGCGCAAAGGTGGTATTCGAGCTATCGGTATCGAGGAAGGAGATATGTTAGTCGGTGTGAAATACACTACCGGTGACCACGAGATCATTTTAGCTACTAAAGAAGGGTCAGCCAACCGCTTCAATGAACAGGATGTAAGATCCATGGGTAGAGCTGCCGGCGGCGTGAGAGGCATTAGACTTGATGAAAACGATGAAGTCATCGGCATGCTTGCTGCTGAAGAAGGGATGGACATCCTGACGCTTACAGAAAAAGGATATGGTAAACGTACGCCTGTTTCCGAATACCGTTTGTGTAATAGGGGAGGAAAGGGAGTCACTAATATCAAAATTACTGATAAAAATGGACCGGTCAAGACTGTCATGCTGGTAGACGGCAAAGAGGAGATTATGCTGGTTTCAAAACAAGGAAATGGCATCAGGGTAAAATGCTCTGACATTTCTGTCATCGGCAGAGCCACTCAAGGAGTGCGGGTGATGCGCCTGGAAGAGAATGATTCTCTCGCAGCTGCTGCCAAGATTGTGGTTGAGGATGAAGAAGAAGGCAAATCTTCAGAACCAGTACAACCATGAACATCCTTGCTCTCGTAAATCCAGGAATGGAAGATCTTTGTAAACAGGAAGTAAAAGAGATGCTTAACCTCGCTGCAAAAGTTTCTCCTCATGCTGTAGAATTTGATGCTTCTGAGGAACAGACGTTACAGCTTCTCTATCATGGCCAGTCTATGCGCAGAATTCTTGTTTCGTTAGGAAAATACAAGAATCTTGAGGACCTTGATTTCAATACAGTGGAATGGAAGAATTTCATCTTCAACTCTTCATTCAAAGTAGAAGTAGAGAATGTTAAAGGAATGGACAACCGCCTAGCTCTGGCTAAAAAAGTTGCAGGTAAAGTGTTTGCGGCAGTAGAAAAACAAAAATTGAATCTTACCATCGATCTGAAAAAACCAGATTTCTTGTTGATAGTGTATTTCAATGAAAAAGAATATTTTATTGGTGTAGATGTAGCCGGAGAAGAATTACATTCGCGTGCTTATCGAGTATTTACCCATTCTGCTTCCTGTAAAGGGGATCTTGGATATTATTTTGTCCGTAAGACCGGATATAAGCCTGGAAATAATGTATTGATTGGTTTTGTCAAAGATGGCGTTATGGCTATCGAAGCAGCGTTTTGCGCGAGCAGGATGCCGGTTCATTCTATCAACGTTCCATTTTCTTATAAAAAATTACCTTTATTCAAGACAGTTAAATATCAACCTCTTACTCCAAATACCAGTGTTTCCATTGCTGCAATTGATGACAGTACGGGAAATATCACTGCCGCTCGCAAGAATGCGCAGATTGCCGGAGTACGTAAGTTCGTTAATCTGCAAAAAGTGCTATTGGACGAGCTTAGCGGCGCTTTCCATGAACATGAATTTGATCAAATCCTATTTCAGGTGACGACGAAAGACGAAGATAAATTAAATGAGATATACCACCAGGCTAAATATCTGCTCAAGCCAAAAGGAAGATTGTTGTTGATCGGCAGGGAAAGTTGGGAAATTTCTACACCTAGTTTTTGCAAACTTGTTGCTGAAGAAAAGGTAGAGCGCGGCGGTAATACCTATAAACTGTGGCTGATGCAGAAAAAGTAGAGAGATATTTTTATATACCTCTTTTACTTAGTTCTCCCTATGGTACGAGGTGAAGAGTTACGTTCTAGGATAAAAGATTATTTCACGTTTGAGAAGCAGGAATTATCCTTCCTCATACCGGCAATCTTTCTTACTGCGTTCATGTTTTCTTTCCGTGATTGGGGAGATACCAATTTTCAATTCTGGGAGGGATTAGGAAATCTGATTATAGTAAGCATTATTGCAGCTATTTCATTCTTTGCTAGGATCAGCTGGCAGAAAATCTATGCCCTGAAAGAAGGCTACTTAGGACAGTTTAAAGGATGGTGGACAGGAATATTAGTCGCTCTGTTATTGACCATTGTTACAAATGGTCGTGTTCCTTTAGTTTTAGTGGGAGGAATTGTCTCTTCCTTCATGGTCAGACATCGTTTAGGAGAATTTCGATACGGGCACTCTTATCTTGACAACGCTAAAATTTCCTTCCATGGAATTATCGCCAACCTTTTCTTAGCTTTACTCTTTGCTATAGGATTATATTTTGCTCCTGATAGTTATTTTTTCAGCAAAGGCTTGTTATTGAATTGGATCATGGCCTTATGCGGTGCTTTCCCATTGCCACAAGTAGACGGTTTAAACATTTATTTCGGCTCGCGATCATATTACTATGTAACACTTGCTTTGGTGGCTATTTTTGGAATACTTTTATTAACGCAGACGCAGATAGGATTGATCTTAGCGATCTTTGTCACCGCTATTGCTATCATGGTGTGGGTGTTGACAGAACCGTAAAATGGCAGACCTAAACCTAAAGCAACATTGGCCAGAATTATTTGCATTATTTTTTACGCTGCTAGGATTCCTTATTTCTGTCGTTATCACTCAACCAGCCTTAAGTTATTTTGCCGTATCTGTCTCAGGTCTGCTAGCTGGGAGATTGTATTATCTTCAAAGATTTAAGCCCATTTTTCCTTCTGTTTTGATCATCTTAGGATTTTTAGTAGGATATGTTGCGGGAAGTTTTTGGGTAAGCCGCTTTTGGACTATAGTCTTCTTCCTATCAGGCTTTGCTCTCTCGTTCTATATACATGTAAAAGGAATTATAGTAAGTTTTAAAAGTACGGGCTTCCTCAAATAAAGTATGAAGGGGAAGGTAAAAAAATATAAAGCGAAAAGCGTGGTTGTAAGTAGAAAACCCTCTCATAAAAATGAAGAAGTCTGGCACGCTTTTATCGGTTTCTTTGATGAAAATAACCCTCATTTGAAAGGAAAAGTCCCTTTTGAAGTAGTAGAGATTCCAAATGTGCAAAAAGTAAGAATCAACGAGCTTCGGAATATTTCTTATTATTTAATGGGCAATGATATTGTTATTAATAATTTAGAAGAGCTAACTATTCAACAAGAAGACGGCGTAGTGACTTTGACTGGTAAACAGAATCTGCCAAAATAAGATAATTACCCTAATCATTTCTTACACAATAAAGCGACTTTATTGGTGTCCCAAAAATGCGAGGTTAAGAAGCAAAGCAAACTTCTCGCATTTTGCTGACACATTTTAATCAGGTATATTCATTATTATACTAAAAAATATATACTCAGAGGCTCTTTAACTTGTTGTAGAGGTGGTCAAGAGGATAAAGCACGATATATATTTACAAGACCTCTGTGAAAAAATCAAGTATGATTATGATTCTCTCTCCACGAATGTGCGACTGTTCTCCAAGAAAGGAAGAGTGCTGGCCGAAATTGATTTACTTGCCGTCCGTGAGGATTCCTGCGATGTCTACGAAGTAAAATGTAGCTACCGGATAACCAAAGCCCGGAAACAATTACAACGGATCAAACGATTGATGCCCCAGGTAACTAACTTATTCTTTTTCTGCGGCGAATCGGGAATGCTGAAAGAAGTAGAAGCAGAATAAAAAACGACTCAGCTCTTCAACTCCTTCTGTACTTTCTTGATAGAAACTTTCTTCTTAAAGAAGTCTTGCCAGGGATCAACAGCCAATCGATCCTCTACGGTATCAAGAGTAAATGTTTGCGGCTCTACTGTTTCCACTTCCTCCCAGAAAATAGGCATGGCGATGGTTGCTTTTTCGTTAGCGCGAACTGCGTACGGTGCTACTGCCGTCTGCTGGGAAGAATTTCTATTTACATCGATAAATATTTTATCCCCCCGCCGTGCTTTCATTATCTCCGTCGTAGTTTCTGGATAATAATTAGTGAAAACCCCAGCTATCTTTCCTGCGAATTCACGCACTTCTTCATGGGTGCTGTCTTCCTTGATCGGCACGTGGATGTGGAACCCCTTCCCTCCAGTGGTCATGATATACGGCGTAAATCCTAATTCCTCTAGAAAAAATTTCAAATGAAATGCTACTCTATGTAATGCTGTATTTTCTCCCTCCTTTGAGGGATCTAAATCAAAAATCATGATATCCGGATAGCCTAAGGTCACTTTACTAGTCCAGATATGTGGAACAGTAACTTGATTTGCTAGATAGATCAAGGTAGGCTTGTCATTGCAAATAACATATTTTGTTGTTCCTGATTTATGTTTAATCGCTTTGGTCTTTATCCATTTTGGAAAGTAATCAGGTACATTTTTCTGAAAGAATGATTCTTTTCCCACTCCATTTGGGAAACGGAACATGCTGATCGGTCGATCCACGATATGCTTCAACATCAACTTAGAAATTTTTCCGTAATATTCAACTAGATCTCCTTTGCGAAGATCCTTGAAAATAGTTTTGTTCAAATTAGTAAGAGTAATCTTCTTTTTCTCAATCACAATTTCTGCATTATCAGGATATTCTTTTGGCTCAAACTCTTTTTTCTTTACTACAATCCAATTTTGTTTGGTTTTGGAAAACCCATACACACCACGAATATACTTTCCTTTCAACTCTAGTACAAAATGTCCTTTCTTGATCCCTTCTTGCAGCGATTTGTATTTTGTTGTCTTATTTTCATAGGTTCCTTTATCCCAGATTTTTACATCGCCAGCTCCATAATGCCCTTTTGGAATTTTTCCTTCAAACTTTCCATATTCTAATGGATGATCTTCGGTAGGAACGGCCATGCGCTTATTATTGGTAGTTAAAGGCATGCCATTCGGTACCGCCCACGATACTAAGACTCCACCTAATTCAATCCTGAAATCAAAATGTAACCGTCTAGCTGCATGTCGCTGTATGACAAAGGAATTTTCTTTTCTTTTACGTTTTTTTTCTTTGCCTTTTCCACTAGGCTCCGGAGTCTCTGCAAACTTCCTTTTCTTTCGGTAGATAGCTAATTTTTTCTTGGTCATATTGGTAATTGCTCAAAAGTGCATTCTTCTGGTGTCTTATCAGCACGCAGATGTAAGAAGACCGGAGCGCGTAGTTTTTTATCTTTGGTGACCTGCAAAAATTCTACTTCACAAACCAAACTAGGCTTTACTTGCTTGATGAATAGCGGGAGCAGCATGGTTCTCGGTTGAGGAGTAAGCCGTTTAACTAAAGCGTAATATTCGTGATCTTTCAATC
>CAYJQD010000039.1:0-11328 GCA_964372235.1 uncultured Methanosarcinales archaeon | reverse complement strand
CAGTGTGTAGCTAAAGCATAACCTATCTGGAAGATCATAGGGGTCAGCAAAAATAAAGCGATAAACCACCAGCCAGTCCAAGCGAAGGCAAACAATCCAGTTGCGAATCCAGCAAAACCAATCCATATCAATTTCCATTTTAGTTCTTTAGCATCGAGCGCTTCTAAAAATAACCAGGTGATTAAGACTGGGAAAAAGACAGTGTATACGTCGGTATCAGAACTTTCTCCGGTAGTTCTGGCTACAAAAAAAGATGAAACTGCAAGCAGAAAAGCAGTAAAGAAACCTCCGGCGTTGTTTTTGGTTAGCTTTCTCCCTATAAAAAATCCAGGAATGACTGTCAAAGCAGAGAAGATAGTTCCGACAAAAAAGAACGTATACATAAGAGGGAAGTTTCCAAACAGGTTCAGGAACTTATGCCAAACTGCCCCGAACCAATTGTGGAAGTTCCAATATCCTTCTCTTCCCAGAGGCGCAAGACGATAATCATCCCATATTTTTCCTTCTTCATTGATGCTGGTCCCCGGGAATCCATTTTCCAGCACGTATTCGCTTTGCTGGTAATAATAATAAGGATCTATGCCTAGAAGGTATAAGGTTCCTTCATCGTCTTTAAATTGATTGCGATATTGCTGAGAAAGAGTTTTTATTTGAGATTCTAAATTCTCTTGATTATCTTTCTTAAATTTCTGCCATTCCTTTTCCACTAAAGATTTTTTATTCTGTTCCGGCAGGTAAGGATATTGCTGCTCGATCTGTTGTTTAATCAGGTCTTGATAATAATTAGTGACCGCGTTTTCACCCCAATCGTCTGCGATAGGCATACGCTGAGGCATGGTTCGCAAGTATACAGAGACGATCACTGCAAAAAGAATACAGGTAAGTGGGATAAGCCACTTGGCATGTTTTTTAGCAGCATTTTTGATTTGATTTAAGTCGAGGGAGACGGAGTCTTCAGAATCTTTTGGATCGTTGCTAGAACCGGTTTTTGCTGTTGTTTCAGATTTATCAGCATTAAGGAATCCTTTGAATTTCTGTTTAAGCTTAGAAAAATCAATTACTTCGTCATCAGGATTCTGCGTATGTTCTGATTTAGGATGTTCTGTCACGAATAAACCACCTGTGGACTCAGAACTGGGGTTCATTTATAAAATTTGTTATGATATGGTCTTCTTTATGAATTTTAGAAACTATTCCACAATAGGCTTTATTTCCTGTCCAAAGACTTTTGATGTTTCTTTCGTATACGACTCAATATTCTGTTTAAAATATGGCGGGTGCTGTTTTTGAATTTGTCCAATGATGAAGTATCCCAAAGCCATCATCGCGGCGAAATCAGCGTTCGGTGGGAGCGGAATGGTTAATCTATTTTTTCCAAAAAGATTATTTTGGTAGCCAAGGCTGATGAATAATTCAGTATCTGAAGGGATTACTGTCTTGGCATGTTTCATCTGTTCTGGCGTACAGATACGAGCGTTAATCTTAGGGCCAAACAGTTCATGAAATTTTGTTAAGAACATTTCTCTCATTACATCGAATTCTTCCGGAATGATCACCACAAAAGAATCGTAGTAATTGAGATTAAGGGGAATCATTTTTTTGATTTCTTTTAGATATTCGAGTATTCTCTTTGGATTCTCTTTAGTCTTAGCGAGAATCATTCCCATATAGGTAGAGGTGTTGTAAGTATAAGGTTCTGGCAATTTTGGAAAAATGTATGTTGTCGTTACGTGTGGTCTAGCAGGAGCGTGTTGGTTGTTGGTTAGAAGCCTGGTTTCTATCTTCCTTTTTTGCAGTTCTTGTGCAATTATTGGTGCATGCTTTCCTCCAGAGGCAGAAATAAGAATCACTCCATCAATGGCTGGTATGTATTCTAGTTTTTTTTGGTAGTTGCTTTCATCGGCAAAGATCGCATCTTTGTCGTTTAGAAGAATTTTTCCGGTAACTGCGGCGTTGCCACTGCCTATCACCATTGGGCGTAGGTAGTTTCCTAAATCCAGCGGTGGAAGCTTCTCTCGAGAAAACAAATGTAAAGCAGAAAGAACACAAAAGTCTAGATCTGGTAAATTGGATATTTCTATTAGATTTATTGGCTGGTCTACCATTGGATTCTATAACCTCCATTGAATAAATAAGAATATCTTATAGTTCCATCGCCATGATATACTCCGATGCTAGCTCCCAGAGGGATACGTCCTAGCAATATTAATTCATGGCTTAATTCGCCAAAGAAACGACCGTCAATTTCTATGCTGGGAATATTTTTAATTTGATTATTTCCTGCGTCTCCCGCAATAAAATCAGTCGATTTGGCTGTTATGTCTAAATTATATCCTGCGCCAAGCCATAAGGATAACTCTACATTTTTATGTCCTGGAACTTGCAATCCAGCAATGAATGCTGAGGTATAGTCTTTTGGAAGATTTGCGCCAATAGTAAATAGTTTGTATTCTACGATAGGGTTAAGTTTAACCTGGTGCTGCTTGGTAATGCTTTGGATGGTGGTTTCTTCTTTGAAAAAGCTAGCCTCTATACCAAACGAATCTACAGTAGTTACGGTTGGAAATCTGCTATAACAAACATCAATTCCTAAACGGAATTCTTCTGGTCTTAATCCGGTATAAAGAGTCTCGCCTCCCCCGCGCACTCTAGCACAGCTAAGATTCGTCTTCCCGGTTTCGTGATAATTTTCTCCTTTTCCTTGGGCGTATTGTAATTGCAGGTATGGCTTAGAAGCGCAGGCAGCCATAGAAAAGGCGACTGCCGCAGTGCTTATTTTGTCTATTATGTTTTTCATGTTTTTGCTATATTCTCTATCCACTTAATTTCAAAATTATTCTCCGAAATGTTTGATATTAGTTTGAACATATATTCTCTTAGTAGTAAACAACAATTAATTTAGGATATGAGATTGTAACTTTTTTGGTTCATTCTTCTTTGTTCGAATCCTTATCGAGATATAATATGTCTTCTGCAGGATGCCTATACAATCCTTCTTTCAATCTTTTTTGATCTAAAACATGGCCAATAATACCTATGCTTCTGGAAAGTGCAAATAAGCCATTCATGTATCCAATTTCGAGTATTTCTTTTATCTCTTCTCGGCTAAATTCTTTTGATGATTCGAGAGCATCAAGGAAAAGAGCAGCCATGCAGCCATCTACATTGAGTATAAGATTTTCTGCTTTTTTAGTGGTTATTTTTTCGACTTGGAGCGCGTAATCCAAATGTTTAATGGTTGGGAAATGATGCCTTGCAAATTCTTTAAGGAGTTCTACCCTTTTATCAGGATTGCGAATAGATTTTACCCTATGTCCAATTCCCGGGATGGGAATACCTTTTTGCTTCATGGTTTCCACAAATTCCGCAGGATGCTGGCTATCAACTGCTTCTTTGAAATAACGGCAAGCATCATCGATGGCGCCGCCGAAGCGGGGACCGATGGTAAGCAAGCCGCTGCATAATGAAGAGATAACATCTTTTCCTGCTCTGGCCGTTACAATAGCGTTGTGAGCTCCGGATACTGCTGGTCCATGATCGGCGGTAAGGAGAATACATTTTTCCAAAAATTGAGTGAAGTAAGGAGGTAATTTTTTCTTGAACCAGAGCAGGGCTAGAAGATTTCCAATAGAATAATTTTCTTCGACAATCTTGCTTATAGGCATTGCTCCGTAGGTAGGTTCTTCTCCCAGGTCTGAGGAGATGGTCGAAGTGATGTTGGTAGCTTTCCTGACTAAGCCTTCTTTATGCGCTTCGGCATAATCGAGAGGTACTGTTTTTGGTACATTTTCTTCTTTCTTTGAGATTGGTAAACTCTGAAATGTTTTCTTAATTACTTCTTCTATCATTTCAAATGAAGTAGGGACAACGATTCCTGCTTCTTGCAATGCTTTATTCTTAGCCTGCGCGCTTTCTGTTTCTTTTCCAGCCTTGGCTCCAGCATGGCCAAACTGCACTTCCCACGGAAAAATGCTGGCGCATGTCCCTGGCACCCACATGATCAGCGGTTTGGTTAGCTTCCCTTCTTGTTTTGCACGAATAATATCGTATTCTTGGGTTCCCCCAACCTCTCCGAGAGCAACGAAAAGTTTGATTTCCGGATCAGTCTCAAAACGGAGAAGGTGATCTAACAGGGTTGAACCTGGAAATAAATCTCCTCCAATGGCAATGCCTTCTTTCACGCCATCAGTGGTTCTGGCAATGATATTGAAGAGTTCATTCATCATGCCGCCTGATTTAGAAACTAAACCAACACTGCCGGGACGATATAATTTTGCCCGGATGACATTCTCGATTTTCCCTCCTGCGTATCCGGCAATCCTGAAGAATCCGGCAGCGATTCCTCCGACAGTAGAAGGCCCGATAAGAAGCTTGTTATTCTTTTTGGCTAGGGCAATTAATTCTTTGGTTTGCCGTTCGGGGATTCCTTCCGCGACGATAACTATACATTTAATTGAATTTTCTTGCAATGCTTCTTTAGATGAGGTAAAGGCTGACCTATGCGAAGCAAAATTGATCAATACGTCTGATTGCGGATGTTTGGTTGTTGCTTCATTGATGGAGTCGTAAATAGGGATAAGAATTTCTTTCTGCCCGAAGAAAGCTTTATGAAAACCTTTTCTTCCGGGATGGACAATAGCAGTAACGCTTGGTCTTCTGTCGCAGAGGAAATCAAAGTCGAGCATCTGCTGTATCGGCAGTGCTTTTAGATTGTAGAAGATCGCTGTCGTATCTTTGGTGAATTTCATGTTATTTACAAGGCCTCTGCTTTTTCTACAATCTTGGTCATAAAGGTTTCTGGTCCATGTACTGCGATGGGTATGTTAAGTTCTTTTCCTGTCTGTTCTATCAGTTGAAGACCTTTTTCGTAGTTTGGTCCACCGCGGCGGACGATGATAGATATTTTTCCTTCTTGTAATTGTTTCTGGTATTCTTTGAGTGCTTTAATGATGCCTAGAAACGTCTTTTCTACGTCGGTAAAATTAGCGATCGCTCCACCGATGATAAGAACTTTTCCTTGCGGATGATGCTCTTTGGTCATAAGGCTGAGAATGGTTTTTGAGTATTGGTATGTTTCTTCGGAGGTGGGATTTCCGGAATATTCCCCATAATTGGCGATCTCCTGCAGCTGGTGGAGATTAGTGATAGCATCAAGATAGATAAGGCTTGCTCCTCCGCCAGAAAGAATGTTCCATATCCTTCCTTGCGGATTAAGGATAGTAAGTTTCAATGAGGCGCCGCTTTCTTTGTCTAAAGCTGCAATGTATTCTTCTTCAGGATGTGATTTTCTGCCAAAAGGCTTTGGGAACGGCAAGGTAATGCCGCAGGCTTTTGCCGAGGATTCGGAATCAAGAATTCCGTAACCACAGCTATCGACTTGAGCGACAGTATCAATAAGAATAATCTGGTTGTTTTTGTCTATAGTAAAAGGATTGAACTCGAGGTAACAGAAATGATGCTGTTTAAAAAGGTTGAAAATAGTGTGGATGAATTGTTTTATATTTTCCGACGCGTTTAGATTTTCTAGGTTTGGCTCAGTTAAGTTTGGTATTTCTATTTTGGCAACTTTGTGCCAATTTTCTTCCACATTAATGCCGCCTTCTTCTGAAAAATAAATAGTGTCTTGATCTCGCTCCGAAGTAATGGAAAGGTAATATTCTTTTTGATGTTCTATGTGTGGCTCTACGAGGAAGTGGGTTAACCGATCTGTTGCCTTTCCGATGGTAATTTCTTTGTTGAAATATTCTTTGAGATATTCTTTAACTTGCTGGAAGTTAGCATTAAGTAGGACTAAGCCCAATTTTCCGCGCTTGCCAAATAATTGATCTGGTTTAATGACCAGCTTTTCTTGGAGTAGCCAAGGATATTGCTGGGGAAGTGATTCTAGATTAGTGGAATTATCTATCAAAATTCCTTTATAGTCTTGTTTCAGTTTTTCTAGAAGCAGTTTTTTAGCATCAAACTCTCGGATTTTCACTCTAGCCATAAGAATTTTTTTGATTATTTTGTTTAAAAAGATTAGGAAACTTAGTTTAGGCTCGAGAAAACTTTAAAAGGAGTTCTTCTCTTGGTTCCTTATGACATCCTGCGACATGTGCGGACGGCAAGGCGGTTTAGTCACTGCCGAAGTGGAAAGAGTAGAGATGAATGTCTGCCAAAATTGTGCTAAGTTCGGCACGATTAAGATAAGAGCTGATGCGGTGCGTGTGTCTCAGAAAAAGATGCATAAAGAACAGCCATTCAGAGTCGTTTCTCAATATGCTTCAGTTCTTCGCCAGGCTCGGGAGAAACAAGGGTTGAGCCAGGAAGATTTTGCCCGTTTCTTGCAGGAAAAAGAGAGTATTGTGGCTAAATGGGAACAAGGCAGGATGCAACCGTCGGTGGATGTTGCGCGAAGATTGGAAAAAATCTTAGGCATTTCTTTAGTGGTTGAAGATGTGGAGCAGGTGGTCGAAAAGGAACAGCATAAAAGAGTAGACGGATTTACTTTAGGAGATTTTATGAAGGTTAGGAAGAGAGCTTGAATTATTTGATTTCAAACGACACAATGTCTTTATACTTTTTCTGCAACGTTCTTGACAATTTTGAATAGCTCTTAATCAGTTTCCGGCAATTCTTTTCTCCACAGGCGCAAGGCATATCCCATTTAGGTATATTGATCAGAGTGCTATAATCAAGCGTAATTTCCTGATTTGGTTTTATGTTGCGTAAGGCAGCAATAAAGTGTGGAGCTTTGAATTTAGCATTAGGATTACAGGAATGGTTGACGTAATACCCTAATTCTTTTTGACTAGGATTGAGCCATTTATTTCTGCCTAGCTGGATGCTGCGATGGTTAGCTTTAGTCCAGGGAACGATTTTTGTGCCGAAGGAAAAAAGAGCTTCATTTTTTCGATGAGCTTTGTTGCTAAACACTCCTTTCCCGCATTTAGAAGTTTCTTTAATGAGAAATGTTGCTTTAACCATATTTAGTTAGAAGATATTTGCGGTAATAAAATAAGTTAACATGCCCAACACAACTCCGCCCAGTACATCAACCCAATCGTGCTTATTCAAGTAAATCCGGGAATAGGAAACCAAGGCTGCTACAATGGTGCATAGGATAGTCAAGTATTGGTTGGCGAAATGGACGCTGAAGATCATGGCCAGGAAAACTATTCTGGCGGTATGTAGGCTAGGGAAAGAAGAAGCATCGATCCGCTGCCAGAAATTAGCATAGGTTTCTTTCTTGGGGCGATTTTTGAAATAAAAGATGCGAATGAGTATAACTGCGCTGGCAGTAATGATAGAACCAACAATAAGCGGCACCAATAATGGTGAAAAAGCAAACAACAGGATCAGTAAGATTGAAGCCGCCAGGCCGCCCATGGCAGTAATATCTCGGAAGAATTCATGTATGTGTTTTTGGAGCGTTTGTTTCATGCATAAAATTAATCAGAATAGATTTATATACCTTTTTACTTTAATCAAGCTATGGTTTCAGGGCGTGCATTGTTTATCATCAATGTTTGTTTAGGGCTACTTTCAGTCCTTTTGTTACTAATGTTGTTAGGTGTAGAACTCCCTACTTTGGGACAAGCACAATATGCTTTAGATAAAGAAGAGCCTCTTTGCATGATCGAATGGCAAGGGGAACGTACTCAGTTTGTGGACATAGATCGATGCTGCCTGCAAGCACGACAGCAATTTGAATGCCAAGCGCAACGTAAAGATAATCTAGATTGGATGTGCGGCCGAGAGGATGGATTACAGATCTGGCTTAACGATAAGGCCTATAATTATTGCACACAGCAACCGTATTGGTAGTCGTATTAGTAAAATTAGTGAGAGTATGAAAAAAAGAGGATTAGAAGCTCAAAAAAAAATATTTTTCGCTCTGGTAGCTATTGTTCTGTTCTTATCGATATTAAATATCGCTAAGGCAAAGGGATATCTTATTCCTAGGCTGGAGCCAGTCGATGTTAAAGATAAAGTTGTTGATCTTGATCAGATGACTTTGGAGCAGAAACTTGCTCAGATGGTGGTGGTGGTAGGAGATAAGGAGAATTACTGGCCCTGGCGTAATATGCAGCTGGGAGGGATACATTTATTTTCTCGGCAAACAGAACATGTCTTCAACAACACCATCATAGATTTTCAATATCAAATGCCTATCCCTTTTTTTGTAACTGCTGATCTGGAAGGTTGTGTCAGCCCCTTTCAATTTATCCGTGAATTTACGCCTGCTTCAGAAGTAGATGCAGTGGAAGAAGCCTTCAATAAAGGGGTAGAGGAAGGAAAGTTTTTACGTAAGCTAGGTTTTAACTTCAACTTTGCACCAGTCGTCGATCTGAAGGATGATATATGGAAATGCCGTTCTTTTCCCGGAGACGAAACGAAGATTTCGGAATTGGCTCAGGCGTATTTGACCGGACTGCAGACGCAGGAGGTGTTAGGAACAGCGAAGCATTACCCCGGTAAAACCTTAATTGTGAAAGATCCGCACAAATATGTTGTAGCGGCCGAGATTGGAAAGAAAGATGTCTATCCTTATGGATATTTGGTGGAAAAAGGAGAAGTAAAGGCGATCATGGTAAGTCATATTATTACTTCCGGTGAAGTAGATTCCGAAGGTGTTCCTTCTGTGGTATCTAAAAAAGTACTTGATGAATTGCGGGTTAATTATGACGGATTGATTGTTTCTGACGAGATTCATATGCTCGGTTTGAAAAAATTCTATAGCTCGGTCGATGACGTCTATGTTGCTGTGTTTAAAGCGGGCAATGATGTGGTGCTTAATTTTGATAAAGATCCTAATGAGATCTATCGTATGATCCAAGTGGTTAAAGCAGCAGTAGAACGTGGAGAGATTCCAGAAGCACAGATCGATGCTTCGGTTACCAGAATCTTAGAAGCAAAAGGGTTTACTGTCCGTTGAGCAGGAAAGGATTTTTTTGGAAAAGCACATTTTCTCTCTTATAAGCAAGACATTCTTCTGGGACCGGACTATCCATGTTCAAAAATTCTGTGCAGAGATGTTCCATGAGTTGATCAGCAGTCTGATGCCCTTCAAATACTTTCTCCTCTATCACTAAAGCAGGAAATTCAGTTATATTATAATTAGTAAGTAGCGTCCTGATCATCGGTTCTTCTGTAAATCCTGAATCTAACGAAAAGATTAGGACTTTATTGTCAAATTTTTTCTTCAAGTAAACCAGAATATCTCCTTGAGTTTCATCCTTATTTTCGTCGTAAAAATACAAGATCTTAACATTGTCCTGAGAACATTTTTTATCAATATCTTTAGCTAAAAGATAAAACTGTATTTCCGTCAGGAAATAGTCTTGCAGCTGTAATTTAAATTCTTCTTCATTGAAGACGGCTTTCTTTTCGTAATCGATGATAAGAGCTACTTTTTTTCCCAATTCGTTAATATTATTTTCCAAAATAGTGTGCAAGGTTTTGCAATCGGTTAATCCTGAAGCAATGTAGTTATGCTGTAGCTGCAGGCTGCGCAAGGTAACTTTTTCTTTCAGGGTAATTTGTTTGGCTGAAGAAAGACGCAAATTTTCTATAAATAATCCTGCCACGACTCCTCCTGAAAAAACAAGTAAGGTAAGAATAAACGCTATGAGGTACTTTCTAACACTCGTCTTCCGTTCCAAACCACCCATGGATATTGGCGAGAAGGGGTGGTTTATATGGTTTTTGGTGCCTAGGCGAACATCTTCAAGTGGGCCAAGCAAAGCGCGGAAGTCAATTCCAGAAATTCTTTTTCTTCCTCACAAACATAAAACCTATATACATCCATACGGCAGTGATGAAGAATCCGTAAATGAACAAATACGTAACCAGAGATACGAAAGTCCTGCCGTGATTGGTTATTCTTTCCTTGATAAGCTTATATGAGTAGATCATGATGAAGAAGCTGATGCCCATCAAGGTTGCGGCCACAAAGAGCCTGGAAAAGGGCCAGGTCAGGATGTTCATCTCTAGACTGAAGTGTCTCAGCAAGGTAAGCAGGTCGAAGTTGATGTCATTTAGATAGGACCAAAATACGATTAGCTTGGCGATTAAAGCTTGTAAAAATGTCCCTACTAAAATAATAGCGATAACACCTGATAAAATAATAGTGGGCATACGAACAATGCCGAAATCGCCATATTTCTTGTTGAAGATAAGATTCTTGTACTTGATACTGTTGTCGACGGATCCTTTGTACCAGCGGATACGCTGGCGGAATAATTTTTTCCAAGTGGTTGGTACGATAGTTTCTACGATAGTGTCAAAAGTTTGTACTATTTTGTATTGATGCTTCTGTAGGCGGATAGCTATTTCCAGATCTTCGGTAATAGTGGTCTCGTCATATCCTCCGAGTTCTTTGATAATTTTAGTTTTATACACGCTGAAAGGACCAGGAGTGACATGGATGCAGTCCAATTTAGCATTTAGAAATTTATAGAACATATTGACTACATATTCATACCATTGTACTTTCTGCAGAACACTTTGTGGATTTTTAACTTTCAATAAAGGGCAGATAGCAGCGATGTTCTGATCCTGTTCGAAAATGGGCAGCATGGCTTGCAAGGCATTGGGAGCGACGAAGGAATCTGCATCGAGACAGGCGAAAAATTCTCCCTTGGCCAAAGCCAGACCTTTATTCATGGCTCGGCCTTTTCCCTGATTTTCCTGGGTTATCAAGGTAATCTTATAAGAAGGATGTTGTGCAATGAAGCTTTCTACTATCTCTTTAGTTCGATCTTTTGACCCATCGTTCACGACAATGATCTCTATTTTTTCTTTTGGATAATCGAGGTTTACTAACGATTGCAGTGTGGCAGTAATAGAACTCTCCTCGTTGTACGCAGGAACAATCGCGCTAAAGAAAGGGAATGTTTCCATTTTTTTCTTCTTTCTTTGTTCTTGACCCGGTGAAAATAATACCAAAAGCCAGAAGATGGAAAGGAACAACAGCAAAAAATAGGTTACAAACAACACCACGTCAAGAAAAGTAATTATCATTGTCTTGCCTCGTCAAATGCCCACACTTCAGCATTTCCGGTAAAATAGAGCAATTTAAATCTTTCGTTCTGTAAAAGGAACAAGAATTCCTGTTGAGGAGGAAGCTCCTCTTTCATATCTTCTGAAACGTAGATAACGGAAACTTTATTTTCTTCTAAAAGAGGGAACAATTCATCTATATAAAATGCAGAAAAGATGTTCTGAGAGAGAGTATACTCTTTTCGATAATTTTGGTGCAGGGAGAAAACAGATTCTCTTTCGGCAAAGTAGCTGATGTAGTAACTGTTTTCCGGCGCAGAAAGAACAACCGTGTTAGGATCAGTG
>CAYJQD010000038.1:10137-11381 GCA_964372235.1 uncultured Methanosarcinales archaeon | reverse complement strand
GCCAGATAATCCAGCATGGGGACAATGTGCTGTTTCTGCATTAATGGTGAATGATTATGTAGGAGGAGAGATAGTATGGGCAGAAGCAATGCTTCCGGATGGAAGAGCAATTTCACATTACTTTAATCGTATTAATGAAGCAGAAGTTGATCTAACACGAAGACAATTTCCTGAAGGAACAATTATTCCACTAGGGGTTGAGAAAAAGAAGCACTATGCATCAACAAGAGATTATGTTTTATCTTTTCCAGCAACTCAAGAACGGTATGAGATTTTGAAAGCCAGGATGGAAGAATATCTTGCTACGTTTGAGGGAAATGAGTTCACTGATTTCGTTATCCGCCGTTTTACCAAAAAAATGTGATTTTGCTTTTTCGATAAAAGATTACTATCGTTTTACCCAGAGCCAAAACATAACAAAACAACATTTAAAATAAAGATTCTCTATCTGAAGTCTCATGACGTTTACAAAGGTCATTAAATTTTTAGAAAAAGTGGCTCCTTCAGCTAATCTCAGCCAAAAAGACGTTAAGCAGTTAGAAAAGCCAAACAGAGTACTCAAAGCCGAGTTAACTGTAAATGGCAAAAAGTATCCTGCCTATCGAGTTCAATTTAATAATGCCCGAGGCCCGTACAAAGGAGGAATTCGCTATCACCCTGACGTCTCGGAAGATGAAGTTACCTCGTTAGCTTTCTGGATGACCATCAAAACAGCAGTTACCGATCTTCCTTTCGGTGGAGGAAAAGGTGGCATTGCTGTTGATCCAAAGAAATTAAGCAAGAAGGAATTGGAAGAATTAAGCAGATCCTATGTGCGAGCATTCTACAAGAATCTAGGCCCGGATACTGATATCCCTGCTCCCGATGTCTATACTACGCCGGAAATTATGGGATGGATGCTCGATGAATATCAAAAATTAACTAAAACTAAAGCTCCGGCATTTATCACTGGAAAGCCCTTGGAATTAGGTGGTTCAAAGGTGCGCGACATCGCCACTGCGCTAGGTGGAGTATATATCCTGGAAGAGGCAGTACAGAAGATCGGCTTGAAAGAGAAGAAAGTGGCGATCCAAGGCTTCGGAAATGCCGGCGGAACTATGGCCCAGCTTTTGGCAGAACGTGGATACAGTATCGTTGGTGTTTCGGATTCAAAGGGAGGGATCTACGACCCAAAAGGATTGGATGTTGAAGAAGTGATTAAAACAAAAGAAAAGAAAGGAAGCGTAACTGAATATGCAAAAGCG
>CAYJQD010000038.1:0-10127 GCA_964372235.1 uncultured Methanosarcinales archaeon | reverse complement strand
GAAGAAAATCAGCAACGAAGAGCTGTTGGAAAGTGATTGTTCTATTTTGATCCCTTCTGCCTTGAGTGGAGTAATTACCAAAGAAAATGCCAACAAAGTAAAAGCAAAGATCGTGTTGGAGTTAGCTAACGGACCTACCACCCCGGAAGCAGATGAGATTTTGTCGACGAGAAAAGTGTTAGTGCTACCAGACATCTTAGCCAATGCTGGCGGAGTTACGGTTTCATACTTTGAATGGGTGCAAAACAAAAAAAATGAATCGTGGAGCGAAGCAGAAGTAAAGAAAAAATTGCAGGAAAAGATGATTTCAGCCTTCCAACAGATCTGGAAGGAATTTTCCGACGGTAAAAATACTTTCAGGACTGCAGCCTATGTCCTCGCGTTGAAAAAAATTGTTACAGCTGAGAAAACGAAAAAATGAAAAACATTTTTTCTAGTTTTATTCATTCTTCGTAAAATAAAAACAAAAAATAAGTTGAATTTAAGTAACATTTAAATAGGTAAAAGTATTTACTTCTGTAAGAATTAATCAAAAAAGAGGTGTCATGATAGATGGCAAAGAAAAAAGCAGCAGCAAAGAAAAAAAAGCGAATGTAAGTTTTTCGTTTTCTTTTTTTTCTTTCTTCTTTTCTTTAATCTTAAAATTCTAGGTGAGCAGCATCGTTTACCTTTACAAGATGCCAGCCAGTATTAGAATAGCTTAATTTGGTTATTGAAGTGTTATCAAGCACAATTTTATGAGTCATGGCAGGATTGGAACCCAATATTCCCCGTAGTAAACATTTGATAGCAAGGCCGTGAGTAAATAATCCAATGGTCTTTGGTTGAGCTTGGTCATAACTAACTAACAAGTTCTCTTTAACCCAGGAATACATCCTTTCTTCAACCTGCCTTTGGGATTCCCCATTAGGGGCAGCAAAGTTCCAATTATCTTGGTTTATCTTCGCTATGGTTTCTTGAGTGTAAATTTTTTCCCGAGGCTGCCCCTGCCAATCTCCCTGATCTATTTCAAGAAGTTTTTCGGAATAAAGAATATTTTCAAGAGGATAGCCCATTTGCCGACAAGTGATGTGAGCAGTTTGTTGCGCTCTCACTGCGGTAGAAGAGTATATTTGGTCGAATTTGATCTCTTGCTCTCGAAGACGTTGCCCAAGCCATAGGGCCTGAAATTCTCCCAGTGGTGAAAGAGGGGAATCATTGGATCTTCCACCAATAAGATGCTGATGAGCATTAATTTGACTTTCAGCATGCCTTATTAAGTAAATATCTAACATAGATTATTTTGGAAGTAGTGGGTTTAATAGTTTTGTGAAGCTAGAATTTATAGAAAACAATGAAAAAGCGCCAAAAATTACTTTTTAAGTTTTCTTAACAGAAAACAAAGAAAAAGTCCTACTTTTTCTAGCTTTCTTTCGAACAATTTGCAAAATAGCAAATTTTTCTACAGAAAACAATAAAAAGGAGCCCTTTATTTGACATTTTCATGAAAAGAATATTAATTAACCAACTTCATGATCATCTGGATAAGGAAGTTTTGTTGCAAGGATGGGTGCAAGACTTACGAAACTTGAGCAAAATAAAATTTCTGATTCTTCGCGATCGAACAGGAGATATGCAGACTATTGCCTTGAAAGGTACAACTGAAGAAGTTTCTTTTAACGCTTTAGCATCCCTTACCAATGAATCTGTGGTGGAAATAGTAGGAACACCCAAGAAAAACAAGGAATCCCGTTGGGGTATTGAAGTTTTGATTAAGAAAATTAATGTTCTATCTGCTGCAGCCACTCCTTTGCCCATAGATAATTCTGATAAAGGTCAAACCCATATTGACAAAAGGCTTGATCACCGCTTTTTGGATACTCGAAATCTAAAAAAACAAGCTGTTTTCAAAGTTAGAGGAAAAATTGCTAAGATTTTGACCAATTTCTTTGATAACAAAGGGTTTACCAATATTAATACTCCCAAGATAACCACTATTGGCGTAGAATCGGGAGCGGAGTTATTCATTCTAGATTATTTTGGAAAACCAGCATATTTAGCTCAATCGCCTCAAATCTACAAACAGATGTTTGTGACTGGAGGTTTTGAACGGGTCTATGAGATTGGCCCAGTATTTAGAGCAGAAAAATCGCACACTACCAGACATTTGACTGAATTCACCGGTGTAGATTTTGAGATGGGTTTCGTCAATGACTTTGATGATGTGATAGATTTCATTGAAGAAATGTTCATCAATCTAATGAGCAACTTATCTAAAGAAGCTGCTGAAGAACTGAAAATTCTAGGAGTAGAATTGGAAGTTCCTACAAAAATTCCCCGTATCACCATGGAAGAAGCCAAAAAAATGCTGGCGAAGAAAGGCAAAAAATACAAAGATGATGATGATCTTGATGCAGAAGGGGAACGTATGCTGGGCGAATTAGTAAAGGAAAAATACGGCTGTGAATTTGTCTTTTTGACCTTGTTCCCTTGGGCAGTAAGGCCATTTTACCATATGAAACCGGAAGGAAGAGCCGATGTTACGAAATCATTTGATTTATTGTTCAATGGAGTGGAGATCTGTTCTGGCGCACAACGGGAACACAGGTATGAAATTCTAAAGAAACAAGCGAAAGCCAAAGGCTTAGAATTGGATAAGATGGCCGAGTATGCGGAGATTTTTAAGTATGGGGTTCCTCCGCATGGTGGGGCAGGATTTGGCTTGGATCGAATTACGCAGCGCTTGTTGAAGTTAGATAATGTCCGAGAAGCAGTATTATTGCCACGAGATCCGGAAAGGACTAGACCTTAAATTCTTAACTTCAATCCTATTCGAACTCTTTAAAGCATTTATATAGTAGTTTTCTTTTTCTAGCGGTTAAATAGCTAATGGAGGTATAAACCATGACTATCAAAGAACAATTTCAAAGGATAAAAGAGAACTGGCTTATCGCTCTGTTGTTAGCAGTAGTATTAATATTGTTTATGGGATTGCCGGCGACCGAAACACTACAGCAAGGAGTATTTCAAGGAGGAATTGCTTATGATAAAGGCTATGCATCCGAAGCAGCAGTCGATTCAAGAATAGGAATCATGCCACCAGTTTATTATGATGGATTTGCTCCTGAAGTTCAGGATCGAAAGATCACTAAAACTGCTTCTTTAGCTACTGAAGTAGAACGTGGCAGGTTTCAAGAGGCAGAAAGTAAACTCAAGGGAATTATCAAAACTGCTGATGCATTTTTATTAAATGAAAATGCGCAGAAGTATGATTATGGCGATGGACGAAGATCATATTATTCCGGGACCTATACTATTAAAGTAGAGGAAGGAAAATATGAAGCGTTAGTCGGGCAATTAAAACAAATCGGAGAAGTAACTTCCTTCAGCGAAAGCGCAGATGATATCACCGAACAGTTTGTAGATTTGGAAACGGAGCTGGCCGCTGAAAAAGAGCGCTTGCTGAGATACCAGCAGATGCTAAAAGAAGCCACCATTGTTGAAGATAAAATCCAATTGAGCGATCGCATCTTCAACCAAGAACGAACCATCAAGTACTTGGAAGAACAGCTCAAGAGTACCGGAGAACGTGTTTCTTACTCCACTGTCTACGTAACCATTACCGAAAAACAGTCTGAGTATGTGAATGTAGTTTTGGTAAAGTTTTCCGAACTGATCGCTAACTTTGTACACAGCCTGAACAACTTGCTGAAATTGCTGGTGGGATTGATTCCATACGCAATCTTGGCAGTATTAGCTTGGCTAGGCTGGAAGAAGTACAGGAAAACTGACAACGTCAAGAAGAAGTAATTTTTTCCTTCCTTTTTTTCTTTTTTAACTTTTCTTCTACCAAAGCATAATGCTGATGATTGGGGTTTGAATGTTGTTTGGAAGCTACAATTCTAGAAGGATCAGCTAACAATGCTTCGAGAAAGAAACTTTCTTCACCTTGTTTCTTCGCTTCAAGAAAGGATTGATATTCTTCGCCACTTAGTTTAACCCATTTCAAATCGGAGAAAGGAGTTAATTCAGGATTGATTTGATAAAGCCCATTAAGCTCTGAATTAGAAAGTAGACGCGGACTGTCCGCGTTTACGATAGTATATCCTTGCACTATCTTTAATTCAAGTACGTTTTCTAAAACTCTAACATGATGTTCTAATCCAACGTAATGATGCCTTTCCATAGAATTAAAATGAGCGTTTTACTTTTTAACTTTTTCCTTAATAATATCAACCAACAAATAGATTATTAATGTGGCTAAACTACCAACTAAAAACCATACAGCTATATCGGGCTGCTGTTGCAGGAGAGAAGGAGCTTCCTGAGCCATTTTCAAGCTCGCTTCGTAAGGAAGTTCCTGCGCCGCGTCGGCAGCAGCTGATTCCATGGTTTCCATGATCGGAGCAGATTGAGAAGTACGCTGCACAAATTTAATCACTACACTGATTCCTAATGCGGCAAGAGCAGCAGGAAGAACACTTTTTAATTTTTCTTTGAGACCTGAAGCAGAAGCAACTTTGGGCGCAATGATAATGTATTTATTTGCCAATTTGTAATGAAGAACTTCCCGCCCTTTCTGGCTGTAATGGAACTCTTCGGCGGTGACGAGATGTGCTTCCTGTAATTTTTGCAGATGATAATGGACAGTAGAAATGGGAAGGGAGAGCATCTTGGCAATATTTGCTTCGGTGTCTTCCTTTTCTGCTAAGTGGTTGAGAATCTTTCTGCTGGTATCGCTGGTGATAGTTTCTGCCAGTTTCTTGGTCTTAGGTTCATTCAAGTCCACTAATAGGAAATTTGATTTCGCCATAGTTTATCAGAAAGCAAAATACTTTAAATAGATTCTGATAGGTTTAAATAGAATTGAAGTATTCTTTTTCCCTGTGGGAGAACGCAGCTTCACCAAAAAAGAAGAGAGACGAATAATTGTTCCGATTGCTGAAAGATTGGAGGTAATGCATCGTGACGGTAAAACTGTTATCGTAGGTATTCAAGGAGGACAAGGAACCGGAAAAACGACGATCGTCCAATTTTTAGAGAAACAGTTGAAGAAGAAAGGATTCAAGGTGCAATCGTTTTCTCTTGATGATTTTTACACCAATTATACGGAAAGGAAAAAGTTGCAGCAGAGATATGCTACGAATCCATTCTATCATATATCACGAGGCTTGCCAGGAACGCATAGAGTAAAATTCTTATTAGAGACCTTGCGTAAGGCCAAAGCAGGAAAAGATTTTGAAATACCTATCTTTGATAAATCATTATATGATGGAAAGGGAGATGTTCTGGCTAAGACTCGAAAAGTAAAGGAAAAACAGGATTTTGTAATCCTGGAAGGGTGGTGCGTGGGGATGCCGGAAGTAAGTTCTACCAACTTTTTGAAGATCTGCAAAAAAAATAAGATAAATATACAAAAACTGGATCCAAAGGGACAGTATCATAAAGTGGTTTTGAAGTTTGTCAGGGAATACCAACCTATTTGGAAACTTTTAGATTATCAGATTATGCTGAAAGCAGATTCTTCGGAAGTGCATAAGAAATGGCGGTTATTGCAGGAGAAACGGTTAAAGGCAGCGAAAGGCGAAGGCATGAGCAAGGAAGAAGTGCATGCTTTTGTCGAACCATTTTTGCCATTTACCTATGTTTGTTATGATCTGATTAAACCTGATGTGAAAGTATTGATTGATGAAAAACATAATTTTTATAGGATTATGTTCAAATAAAAGACAAAAGATTTAAACTCTACAATCCTTCTTTCCTATATGGGAATCTTAAACAAAATCCTTTTCTGGAGACATGATGATGAGCTGGATTTTGATAAATTGGCCAATGAATCGCTCAAAACCGGCATCAAGGATGATCCATTAGGTCTAAACCAAGATATAGAAGAGCGAAGTCCATTCCCCGAGCAGGAACCGATAAGACCTACTGCTCCCAGAGGTTCGCCCTACAAACAAACGACATTTCAACCACAACAACAGCCGGCATTTTCTCAATCTTCTGAGAATATCGAAAAAGATTTAGAGCTGATCAGCAGCAAGCTAGACACCATCAAAGTCATGTTAAGTTCTTTGGATCAACGCACTGCCAACTTAGAAAAGGCAGCAGGAGTGCAGCAGCAGCGGCGAGAACGATTATGGTAAAAGCTGGAAAGAAATATCTGATATTGTTTGTAGTTGTTGCCGCAATTACGATCTTGCTGGATCAAGCAACAAAACTTTTTGTTTCTCTGAAACGGCCAATATGGGATCTAGGAATTTTATCCATTCATTATGTTGAGAATACCGGAGCGGGATTTGGTATCTTGAAAGGACAGATGGCTATATTAGCAATCATTTCTGCAGTTGTCGTTATGGGTATCATCTATTATTACAAGAAAATACCGCAAGAGAAATGGACACAGTTGTTGTTTGGCTTGTTTTTAGGCGGAGTGGCCGGAAATTTGATCGATAGAATTTTACGGCAGTATGTGGTTGATTTTATTGATGTTGGCTTCTGGCCGGTGTTTAATCTTGCGGATATGGCAATTTCTGTATCAGTTATTGGACTGATGGTGTATTATTGGAGGAAGAAATAATTCACTTCACACAATCGTGCTTCTTATAACCTTTGTTCAAGGCTTCTTCTCTGGACGCAAACCAAACTCGGCGGTCTTTTTGGATCTTCTTGGCCCAGTCGCACTTAGGCTCGTGGTAAACATTGCTTCTTTTGCTGGCTACATATTTTCCGGGAGTGAATTTTGCTTTGACTGGAGCAGCTTTTTCTTTTGTTTCTGTTTTTGGTTCAGTTTTAGGTTCTACTTTTCCATCGACCACTTTCTGCGGAGGAGCGGATGGTTTTACCGGTTCTTCTGCCATCTCTTTCCGTTTGGAAGGGACACTTATCCACAGGCCTAGCAGGCTGACCAAAAATAACACTAAATACAATGATTTGTAGTGGTACCAGAGGAAAACCAAGTTAAGAGCATAGAACAGAAAGACCACCGGCAATATTTTACTTCCCGATGTTCTGTACGTTGCCAATCCAAGCACGGTTAAAAGTAGTAAAAATACCAACAATAATAATTCAAATACGATGACTGCTCCATTTTTAATCATGACTAAGCGGACTAATCCGAATAAAAGTACCAATAACAGTAAAGCTTGAAAGAATAGTTTTCCTGCGCTTTTGTTTGCCATGGTTATCCTAGAGCTTTTTACTTTAAATAATTTTCTATTTAAAAGTAGTGATTAAAATATTGAGCAAAATTGGAATCACAAAAATCTTAAAATTCTTCTTCTAAACTCTTCAGATATCCTCTTTTCTTAAGGAAGGCAACTTCTGCTTTTCCATGGTACTTGTGAACAATATCTCCTTTTTCGTCACCGCCTAATTCCCAAGGCTCGACGATCACCACGTCATTCTCTCGTACCCAGAGATTTCTTCGCAATCGGCCCGGAATCCTGCAGATACGTTCCTTTCCATCCAAGCACAGCACTTTCATCCTGCTTCCACCTAATCGTTGCTGCACAATACCAAGAACTTCATTCTTTTGCGGCAAGCGGACTCTTATAACCTGCATTTCAGAGTCTTCTGGTTGGGACATAGAAATATTATTTCCAAGTCTATTTATAAACCTTTGTTAGCAAATAAGGAATCAATCACGGAAAAACATTTAAACCAACAATTTTCCTTCTGACTAAAAAGAGGAGGGGATGTTTCTATGGCGAAAAGGGTGGAATCTCCATCATCTATCAATACCTTTAAACAATGCGCACGAAAGTATTATTACCAATACATTGAGAAGCTGCCTACGTTTCCCAGCATCCATACTGTACGAGGAAATATCGCGCACTCCTGCCTGGAAGATTTTTATGATATTGATGTGAATACTTTTTCTCCAGAAAATTACAAACAAAAATCACGTGAAGCACTTCAAAAACTTCTTCTACATCATTGGAGAGCTAAAGCCGAAGAGTTACAAAAATTGAGTCTGACTCAGGATCAACTGCGGTTTTATTTTGAAGAGACCATGCTCATGCTCATTAACTGGAGCAACCAATTTTTTGAGAAAGTTGAAGAAACTATGCAGAAGAAACAGATTTCCCTGCAAGAGGCGTTCGCCTATCTCACTCCAGTACGAGAGATGGAATATGTTTCTGACAACTATTCTGTTCGCGGATTTATCGATGCCATACAACATATCGAAGATGAAGTTCATATCATCGATTACAAAACCAATTCTAATCTAGAAGTCAAAGATAGCATCAGACTGCAGTTGGCAATTTATAGTTTATTGTACTTTGAGAAACACGGAAAACTTCCTTCTAAGGCTGGGATCTTTTTCTTGCGGCATAAATTAAGATTAGTTCCCGTCGATGAAGAATTACTAGAATTGGCCAAACGAGAAATTGAATTGATCCATGCGCACACTTCTGTCACAGAAGCAAAAGATGATTATCCAAAGAATGTAACTCCTTTATGCAAATGGAATGGTGGACAATGCGATTTTTATGAGGTTTGTAAGCCGCATGGGTGAAATATTACCCACCCATAGCATTAAAGCTCATCTGGATGATTTCTTGATAAATTGTGATGTTCTGCAAGACAAATGTTTCTACAATCGCTCCCAATAACAAGAAGAGCAGCCCAAACAGAAGCAGATACAAATTGAATCCGAACACCTCAAAGAAGCGTTGGGAGGCAAATTGTTCTAAAAGAACGTCTTTGGAGATAACGCTGCCAGAAATCGCAGCCAGGAAATAGGAGATAGCTTCAATAATCATATGAGGGAAGACGATGAGCATAATCAGGGCAAAAAAATACAAAGGATGTTTTCCAGCAAAGACAGCCGCATTTTTAGCCGTCAGGCCGAAGATCGTTCCCCACACTGAGGCGTTCCAGGTGATCAGGAAAATCGCACCATCACCAGCGAGCAGAGCTAAAATGAAGCAAGCCATAAGGACTAAGAAATTATTTGTCAACAACACATAAAATAAGCCGCTGGAAAATATCTCTCCGGTAGCTGAACCAGCGGTGGCAGAACCAGCAAATCCCTGCCCAAAGCGAATCTCTAGCTGTTCACGGAAAAGATTGTTAGCCTGCAACTCGGGAAGCAGTATAGTTCCAATGGAATATATCAACAAGACCCCTAAAAAAAGAAAAACATAGATACGAACTACTTCTATGTCGTTACGCCACAAACTCTGGAAAGAAACGCGCTGTTCCAGGCTTTCTTGTCTTTCTTCGATAGAAAATATCTTATAAAGTTCAGGCAGAAGCAACATGGAAGTGAAGGCTACGGCAACAAGAGCTGGATCCCCCGGAAATAAAATGGAAGCGACCAAGACTCCAACGATAGAATAACCTGCTCCCAATAAGAAGGCATAAATACCTTTTCGTTCCAGCCAATCTTCAGGAAAAATGTGTTCTAAGACCACTCTATCACCACTTTACCTGAAGTAAGCTCAGAGTGTTTATATAATTTGCTCTATCGCCATTTGGGAATCTTTAAAGGATCCCAACTTATGTGAGGAAAATATTTCCGCCGGTGTTCTGGGGAATGGTGATAGTCTAAAGAGGGAAAGTATTTACAATGTTGATTAACCCGAAAATGAGTATTTCCGGCCAAGTATTCTAAGACACTTTCTAAGTAAGGAGTTTGAAAAGGAATTCCTTTCTCAATTAAATAATCTATTACCTTAATAAAAGCAGACTCATCACCAGACAATCCCGGAGTAAGAGAAAAATAAGGCTTCTTTTTTTCAGGAGGGTAAAGATGAATTCTGGAAGGAGTTAACCAAAAGAGATGACAGCCTTGCCACTCAGTACCTTGTTGTTTCTGTGAAAATTCTTTTTTACTTTTGGGATCTTTTATGGAAAATGCTTCTATGCTATGCTGATAAGACCATCTTCTATACATTTCCGTAGGAGTTAACCTTTTTGTTTCATCGCCAAATATTGCCTTATAACAAAGAGCGGCGGTAGCAAGATAATCATCTAAAGAAATCTTCGTAACCTTCAGGCCTTTATTTTTGTGTTCCTGATATTTTTGGGTTATGTCTTCCTTCTCTTTCTCCGACATCAATTCTTCTAAAACATATTTTCCCGGTATTTTTCCTGTACGAATATCATAAGGTATAATCCTTTGCAGAATTCTCTCATCT
>CAYJQD010000037.1:0-11517 GCA_964372235.1 uncultured Methanosarcinales archaeon | reverse complement strand
CAGGAAAGAATTCAGGATTTGTCGAAATAAGACGTTCAACTACATGAGGAGAAGAATCTCTTCTGTTGCAAGCACTAGAGTCTTGCGTAGACCCATAAGGATACAAATTCCCTTGCGCCCCTTGACATGCACGGGACCATTCTTCATCGGTACAAAGTCTTTTTCCAGCATTTTCACAAGCAGCTTTAGCTTGAATCTGGTTTATATTACTCTGAGGAACAGCATTTGCTAATGAAACCGCTTTAACTTGTACGTTATGTAGCTTAGGATCACAATAAGGTGACCAAGGCTTTCCATCCATTTGCACCAATGATGCTTCATATTTATCAATACAAAAAGTACTTACTTTCACCATTCCTGCAGGACAGCCGCCTTCACCTGGGGCTTCAGTTAATCCGGCATTTGGTTGTGGAGCATCCTGAGGACAAAGCCATCCTCCACCTGATTGCTTATATCCTGAAGTTGAAAATGATGCTTGGCCGATTGAAGGTGTAGTTGGTTGAGTACTTGTTAATGTAGACGAATCTGAAAACGCTCCTGCGCTCTCTAATTCTCGAGCAAATCCTTGTCTTTTAGTAATTTCTCCACTCGGATTAGCTGGTCTTTCGATCTCGCGGACAAACCAAGCTACCCATTCTTCTACAGATTTTTGCTGCTGGATTTCGTTTGGATAAGTCTTCTTCAGATAAGAAACCATGAAATCAACATTCTTTTGATAATCATGGACGACTGCCAACTTCGCTTGATCTGTAGAAGGGCTGCCATATGATTGAAGGAAAGTAGTTCCTAAACCGCCGCAGATATTATACTGCCATAAACCGAAAGAACAGCATCTTCCTTTTCCACCGATAGGAATGCTTGAGCCACTATTTTTCTCACCATACTCTCCGCAGTCTCCTGAAGCCATATGATTTAGACCAGACTCTCCTTTTGCATTAGCAACTATTGCTTTTGCTAAATTTTGGTTGGGTAAATTGGTCAAAATATCTTTATACAATTTGTTTGCCGTCGCTAACTCTGTAACTTTAGCAGGAGGAATTGTGGGTGGAGGCGTTATCACTACCGTAGGTCTTACTTCTTCAAAAGGTCTAAAACTCCCTTTAATTGTATCAAAGATTTGTCCTCTCCGCGCAGCATTAATCCATTGAACAATTTTTAACCATACCTGATCGATCTCTTGACAGCGTAGTGAGTTTAGACAATTTTCCGCCGCAGTAGATGAAGTAGGAGAAACTGCTGTGTTTGTTACTACAGTTGCGGTTGCTGTAGGCGCACCGAAAACCTTATCCATGACTGCTTTCATGACGCGTTTTCTTCCGGCTTCTCCAAAATGGAGTTTGTCCAGCCCACAATACTTCCCGCAGCTATCACTTCCCAGAGGATCTTCTGTTGCAGAATACGTATCAACAGCATAATCAATTAAATCGCTCCTGCCTAAATGGATATTCAAAAGATTAGCATTGAATGCTTTAACTTTTTGCACAACTGCATCTGTGCCAATAACCACATTCTTTTCACCGATAGCGCCTTTTAGTGGAGTGTTAGTCAGTATCACGACTTTAATAGCCGGATTTTTTTCTTTCACCATCTGGGCAAGTTTAATGACTGCATTCTTATAACGTTCTGTGCTCCATAAACTAAATTCAAATTGTCCATTGGCAGAAGGATCTATAATCACATAATCCAAATTATCATTGGCCAACACTTGAGCTAGCAAAGAAACCTGAGCTTCTGGACTTGCTCCACCTTTGGCATGAAGAAAGACGGTAGCTCCCGGACAAAAATCTTGAATGATTTTTACATTTCTCCAGGTAAGAGGGATGCTACTTCCATCAGGATTGGTATCCCACGTATTCGAAGCTCCCACCAACCCAAATCTTTTATTACGGCATCCTTCGTATACTGCAGCGCCTTCTACTTTCGCACCGACAGTTCCTTTCTGTACTTGTTGAGAAGATGCGGGAGTTGATGGTTTCACCGGCGCAGCAGGCTCTGGTAAAGGAGCCGATCCTTCATCCAGTTCTGCTACAAGAGGAACCTGTGAACTAGGCACCCATTTTTCTTCCTCAGGATTCCAGGCCCATTCTGGACTCTCCGGAGAGATATACCATTTTTCACCTATTCTTGACTCTTTTGGGGCATAGATTTTATTTCCCTGATCGTCTACCAAAAAAGAGCCATCAACATCAAGAATCGGCACTCCTGGTTTTGCGATGTGAGCAATCGCAATATCGATATCTTCAATCTTTATGTCCTCTTCTTCTTTAATTATTTCTTTCATCTTCTCTATTGCATCATCTTTATCATAAGCTGAAACTATAATTGCCACACCTGCTCCACTAGTTCCCTTATTGCGGATTTCAACGTTCCACCATTCTTTTTTTGGAAGGGGAAGCGCTTTGATTACCGCAAGGTCTATGTCTAATTCATCTAAAAAAATAACAGCTCCTTGCGGGGCGAGCTCATCCTTAAGAAGAGGATAATAGCATCGTTCAGCATCACACACACACTCCACGTTTTCACACGACCAGCCGCTCGAATACAATGTACCGCCTGGTGTCACACCCTGTACACCTATGATACTGATTAAGAATATTAAGAAAATGCAGATAAATAATTTTTTCCCATTCACTGTGATCATGCTTACTTTTCCCATCTTCAATCTCCTAAAAATCCTCTCTCTACAATCATAAAATTTTTAGTCAAAGTCACTTTCTTATTTAATAAGGGATTTTCCAAAATGATGTCTAAAGTATACTCTCCGGGAATTGCATCAGGGCCTAGCACAAAGAAATCAGCAACAACTACGCTCTCTGTATTCTTGCCGCTCAGCAATTCTAAATTGTAAGCATCTTTCTGCTCTGCTTTCAATACTACTTGTCCTTCAGGATTAGTAATTTCATGATTTCGCAATAGCATAACTTGTCCATCAACAACACTGCTTTCCACTAAAAACCATACATAGACATTTTCTGTTTTTCCAAACTCTTCTTGCCTGCTAATACAATTCAAATCAGCATCCACATAGCTACAGAACGCAAAATCCTTTACCGCCAAATATCCTTCTCTCCCCGCAGGAAGAAATTCTGTATTTAAAACTGGTTCAGCTACTGCATCTTCTCGTACTTCGATTGTTCCAGATTTCACCAGCAGCAAGATCACTGCGCTGGTAACGACTATCGTAATCAATACCATAAATACTTCAATCTCTATCCTTCCCCGCTTATGCATTGAGCTTTCCACACTGCGCTGCTTGTTTTATTTCTGCAAAGTACGCATCCACTTTCTTATACTCCGCGCTATTCTTCGTGTCTGCTGAATAATCAGATAATCTTTCATTATCATTCACTTTTCTGGTCTTAAACAGATCAACCAAATAACAGACATCATCTTTAAAGGCGATTTTCCAATCTACGTTATTCTTCTGAGCCTGGGCGATCTTCCCAGCCACTAAATAATAGAAGCCCACTACTTCTTCGATATCAGCAACTTTTCTGTTGACCACCCCTTCTGCGGTTCCGATGACGCTAGCATAATTCTGATTGATGAAATCACGATGCATCTTGCTCGCTACGACAGAAACCAACGGTTCCAATCGTAAAGTGATCTGCTGGGTGTGCTGCGCTTTTTGTCCTGGCCCAGTCTTTACCGGCTGCTGCGCATTGTAACAATTACCTACTGCATCCGGCAATAATAACTGTGCCGTCACTGAGATGCTCTTCTCTTGCTGCGCAAAGGATGATCCTGCGGCAGATCGCACTTGATAGTCGCATTTATTTCCGCTCTCAGTCGGAGCTCCTATTGCATTACTGAATTGCAATCCCTGATACTCAAATATTGCTCCCCGTATTTCTGGTGAGATTAAATCGGTTTTTCCATTCTTTTGAAGGACTGCGGTTACTGGATCAATAGAATAACCATCTTTAGCCACTACTGTAACTCCTTGAGGAACGACGATTCTGTACGTATCACCAACTAATTTCTGATATACAAATGATAATGTAGTTGTAGCAATACTTTGGCTGGTTGGCTGCACTTTGAGGCTGGATTCACAACTTGCTCCACTCGGCAACAATACTACCGTCGTGGTTGCGCCCGTAAACAAGTTAGGAAGTACTGTTCCCAACGACATCTCTACCGGGAAAGTTCCAGGAACACCTACCGGAGTTTGCCGCAGCTGTACATCCTGATTTGGTAATCCCGTCGAACTCATCTTCACGCAATATTTCTTTCCATCGCTAACTACATTAGCGCGAACTTTGATCTCTTCATTCTTGGTGAACACATTCGGCGTCGTACATGGCACCCAGGATTGAGTATCTGAATCGAAACAGCTCACATAAGGATCTTGTAAGTACGCGCCCTCACCGCCGCCAAACATGCTGACGATATCCGGACAATGATATTTTCCGGTAAAAGTATCAACCTGGCATAATCCTATTCCTGGAGGCGAAATGTCAACTATTGGGAAATAGAATTTACCATCTTTGTATCCTTCATCGAAACAAGTATCTGCATCATATCCCTGTGCTAATCGTAATTCTACCACGGCGTGATCATACCTGAAGGGTTTATTCACTCTTTGTGGTGAAGGTATGGGAACAGAAACAAATCCATTCTGGGGCAGATCAAATCCTCGTCCACCATCTAATCTGTGTATCTTGTCTCCCTGTAATGCAGAATCTGCTTGCGTCGCATACTGACAGTCACATCCTTGTTCACCACACTGCACTCCTGGTTTTCCCGCATCTTCCGGTCCGATGCATTTCAGATACACATCATAACTCTGTATTCTGCAGCCCGGCAAGATCATCGCGCCAATCTCATAATTATACACGGCATTCCCAGTAGGAGGATCAAAGGTCGATAATTCTCTGTGCGCTGGAATAACATGTACGGTTGATTTTCCAGGAACTGCATACGCTGCGTCTAAGATGAAATCTGCTCCTAAAGGCCAGTCATAGCCGAAGGCAGCTAAGCACATAGATTGAGTTAATCCTTCTGCACCACCGGCGAAATATTGATTTAATTGCGCATTGCCATAATCACTCTGCACATCATCGATAGAAGACTGCATCGCTTCGCCGATCGATCCGAAAGTCGCATCGGTTACGACGCCAACTCCCTCCAACACGCCTTTGTTTTCATCACTGAAACTGTAAGGACTACATTGGTTAGTGAAATAGGCAATCGCTTTGTACACTAAGCCGCACACTTGCTGGGTAAAAATAGTTTTACAGACGCCGGCATCACGTAATCCGGTTACTTTTGCTTCTTGGATACAGTTGCGCAATCCCTCTAAGATACTCTTTAACGTAATCAGGTGCGCTCGGATTCTGGACAGGCACATGGTCTGATACGCGCCTAAGAACTGGGTATTCGGACTGACTTGGTGTACTTGCTTATTCTCGTTCAAATAATCCAGCAGATAATCAGCACCAAAAGCGGATGAGAAATCACGTCCCTTGTAATATCTCCATTCCGGATAATACGTACCAAACTTCTTATTGGATTCTTCAAATACTCTATATTGGTGATACGACCATTCTTCCGCAACGCCATTCTGCTCTTTTGCCGCAGTTCTTACCCCGGGATAGGTAGCAACTTTCTCATCACTTAAAGTACAAACACACTGCAATAAACCTGTTGCGTCATCAGCTGATCCTTTTGGCGTGACGCTGTTGGCCTGAGGAGCTGAACATACTCCGGAAAGGCATAATGCTCCACCTGTACAATCATCGTGTACGTTACAAGAATTTCCAACATTCGCACCACTAAGGTCAAATGAAGAAGGCTTATAATCGATGAAACAATCATTCGTATATCCAGCCGAGAATTGTTTTGTGGCGATTCCCTGACCACCCACACCCTTAGGTACAATCTTGCCCGTCGTATCAACGGTTTCTTGGAAACAACCATAGGAACCAAGCTGTCCTACCTGTCCATTCTTAGACATAGGGATTGACCGTACCCCTTTCTCCACCCAAGGACGGTATCCTGGCCGAGCAGAATTGCTGCATGCTTGTTGACAGCTTACATCCTGAGCGACAATATATTGATCAGATCCTGGCGGCCTATAAGCAATCAAATCGCCTGCACCGGCATACAATTCTGCCTGCTGTAAACTTAATCCGAAATCATGTACTCTTTCTAGTCGTACTAACGCTCCACCATTTTGCAAAGTGGTAGCAGAATCCTGGTTAGCATAATACAAGAAACTTCCATACTGATAACAGGTAAATTCTCCCTTCGTCACTAATTTTGCGGCTTTCGCATTCGGATTAGCAACATTAGTATTCTCTTCGATCAATTCACCGCAGTTTTCAATCTCCCGTAAAGGTACACCGCGGCTGGAAGCAGTACATTGGTTCTGTGAAGCCACAACTGTATCAATTTCATGTTTCTCTTTCGACGCAGTCCATCCCGCCGGAACTGTTCTACATAATACTCTATCACCGCTCCATCTGTAAGCTTGATCTAAAACTTCTTCTGCCTTCCATAATCCCGTAGTAGCTGGACATAATGTATCCAAAGATTTGGACATATCGCTCCAATCGCCACGTAATCCCCGTGCATCTAATAATCCTGCGGCATTTAATTCCTGCCAGTGCCTGATCTCACTTTCTAAATAATATTTTTCTTGATCACTCGGACATTGTTCTTCTTTCGGTTTCGCTTTGGTAAAGAATATTTCTAATTTCGAACTGACAATTCTCACATATCTCGTTGCCAATCGTCCTAGGAAGGAAGCGATCCATGCTACCCCCGTCACTAAAATTGCTTTTTCTAAATAAGGCAGAACAACATCAATTTTGTCGATAGTAAACTCGATCGCATCCAATCCTTCTTCCGCTAAGAAATCAGGGATCATGTCTTCGCTGTCGACAGGAATATCAATAAAATACGAAAGATCCTGACAGGAAACCTGCGTCTTTAAGTCGCTCATCTTTCCCCCGCCGAGATTCTCGCGGTAACTTACTGAAATTTTCAATGGGAACACAATCTGTCTTTTACTGAATTCGTCCCAGAAATCGCTTTCCTTATTGCTAAATTTCTCGGTTGTAAACAAAGGCGCGCTCAAATACCAGGCTGTTTTCTGAGAATTAGGCGTTAATTGCGGCGTAGCCGGGAAGATGTTACATCCTATTTTTGTATTCTCATCTTCCATCATACCTTGAGTACAAGCCTTTTCAAATCTGACATTCGAAATTTCAAACGCATTCTGGTTCTGTGTAGAAACACCTGAACCGCGATAACTGAAATTAAAGACAGCCGTTACTGATTCTCGACCGTCATCCAGTAAAGTAGGATTCAATCGCAGCGGCGCTTGGAATCGTGCTAACGATTGCACATCAAAAGCAAAGTCAGAAGAATAACAGGTATTCAGCGTCACTTGTTTCTTCGCGTATCCTGCTTTGCCGCTTCTATCCTCGGCGATCAGATAAACATGATAAGTAAACTTCTGTGCCGCCTGTACTTGCTCAATTCTGAAAATGGATTCCTGTTGCAATCCCTGCGGTACTTCTTTTGGCGCCAGATCTTTCAAACTCACCGGCGGCCGTTCAAAATTAACTTCGCTGAATGTAAAAACACCATTTTCATCAGCAGTAACTACTTCCCAGGCTTTATCAAAAGTAGGGGTAAAATCATAGGTCAAGGGCCTGAACACATATAAGAATACTTGCGCACCTGGTTCAGTGGTCCCGGAAATATCGGATTCCGCATTCCCTTGGTAATACTCTTTTCCCTTAGCAAAATCAAACTCAATAGTTGGTGCTTTAGTATCGGAAACAATAGATAATTCTTCCTCCGTAACCCAACCAGCAGCATCCTTAATCACAATCAGGATTTTATTATCACCTTCTTGTAAAGAGACCTCTGCCTTCAGGGTTGTTCCTTCTCCTTTCTCAACAGACTTATTCTCTACAAACACTTCAAAAGAACTTGCTTCAGAAATCGTTCCAGTCAGAGTTACTTTCTTCTCTCCGATAACCTCAGGAAGAGGAGTTAATTCTAATTTTGGTTTAGCCGTATCGGCAAAAACCTTCCCTTCCACAGAGGCAATATTGCCTGAAGCATCAACTGCTTCCACCTTCACCGTGCTTTCCATATCGCTTGCTAAAGGAATTCCCACCAACGTAAAACTTCCACCAACAGCAGTAATGCTCTGTAATTGCGCACCATTCACATACGCCCGAACGATTGCTCCTGTTTCCGCAGTTCCTGACAGGTCGAGATTATTTCCGGCTACTGCTTTGGGAATTTCTACCTTTAAATCTGGAGGCGTAGTATCAGGAGCAGGAGTGCTGAATGAATACAGATTACCAGCATTATCATCAATCACGCTGCCGCTCTGCACTTTGTAATGATAAGTCGTATTAGGCGTCAACGTGGCTAGCTGCACACGGTGTTCCTGCACGTTGCTTGCATCTCCGACCGGATTGAGATTCTCTTTCGAAGCACCATAATTCACTAAACTATTTGCAGGTTCATCCGTTTCCCATAATACTTCTGCTTCCGTTGACGAAATAACATTCGCTCTAACATTGGAAATCTCTAACGCAGTCACAATAGGAAGATTAACAAAAAGGGTAATCACTAGCAACACCAACACTTTCCACATCCTCTTTTTGCTATTCATGTCCTTAACTCTTTATTTCGGGTGCAGGCACATACTTGCTGTACTCGCCTATATTCAACATTAAGTCAAACATCTGTTCTTCATTATTTGTTTCTCGGCTAGCCACATGAAAAATAATTTCCTCTGCGCCATTCAACACGCTCCAAGGAACGGTCCAATTTCCTTTATAGCCGCCGACATATTTTTCTCCGCCCAAGATGGTAACTTCCAAATCATAGGTGAAATCTGCTTTAGCTAAAAATTCTAAAGCATCCAATTCTTCCACCGCTTCTTGATCTCTTGTCTGAGCTTTGGTTACACTTGATTCATGGAATGGCGTTCTCGGCAAGTCATCTTTTTTCCTGAAAGCTACCTTGATTAAGCCTAATTCTCCTGATTTCAGTGAGGTTGCTGGGCCAATATTCTCTGGGCTAACAAAAGTATGTTTCATAATTTTCACTTTGCTGGCCGGAATTTCATACACTGGAACGAGATCTAATTCCACTTCCTTGCCCGCTTCGGCAACCACACGTTCCCAGGTTTCCTTATAACCTTCTTTTGTACCGCGTAAGATTCCTCCTACACAATAAGGGAAATTAGTCGTGTAACCTGCTACGTGTCCCCGACCGGCGAAATCATATTCTGTTTCCAATAAATCGCATTTATATCGCAAGCAGGTAAAACTGGTTTGTACATCTTCAAGAGGTTCACGATTATATACGCCAGTATCCTGATTTTCCACCGTCTCATAGCTGAACACAGTCATCGGAATATTCTTCGTGTCGCAATAATCTTCATCAGATACGGTGTCAATAAAATACGACGGCCTCGGAACTGCTTCTCCTCGTTCCGGATTGTTTCGTACTAGATGGACAGTAAAGGCAATCTGGAAGGTGTATCCAGTCGTTTCATCTTTCACTTTTACTAATACAGGATATACTAAATCATATGTAAACTTCCAGGTCTGGATGCATAAGAAAGACAACAAATCGCTTCCTCCCAACTGAGAGCTCTGCATTTTATTTCCAACTAACGGCGTCACACCAAAAGTATAAGGATAAGTCTGATCAAAATTAAACAATACACTTACTTGTGGGTATTTGAACTCTGAGCCAAGATTCCAGACATAATGGTTTTGATAATAGGTCAGATCTTCGGGGAAAGCAACATAATCGGTTCCTTTCACTTTTAATTCATGGACATTGAGACGTATTAATTCTAACAGCGTGTTTTTGACTTTCTCAACCTCCCACTTCTTTTTGCTGCAGCTTAATTCCATGCCTGCTACAGGAACATCGGGATGTTCTAAGGCGATCAAATCCTGAGTGATATCTTCTAACTTCAGGGTTTCCATTTCTTTTTCTACAATGGATCTGGCTACAGTATAGACCGTTCGCAGCTTGATCGGAGATTCAGCCACATGATCGATAACTTCAGTTATGATCTCCCCATTTTTGCTGCGGATTTCCACATCCCAATGCAGGTTGAAGATGACTTTGCTCTGCACGATTTCCGTATCGGCCGTAAGCTCACTCTTTTCAATCAGATCATATGTTTCCTGGAACGCTTCCATAGAAAATAAACAGCTTCGTACATTCTCTTCTAGGTACTCATCGATCTGTTCCTTGATCTGTTGTAAGGAAGGGATACTTGTCTGAGGACCATACGCCCAGTATGGCACAGCCAAATCAGTAGAGATGTCTAAGCGCTTGGTATTATCCTTCGCCACATCAAATGGTAATTCAATGTAGCCGGCCTGCAATCCTACCCGAACCAAAGCATCATGGCCAACTTGGTCGATGCAGGCAGTAATGAAATTTTCCACTTTCCCTTTTTCAGTGGGAATGATTTCTTCCGGCTTGAAAGTGATAATTTCTTTCCGCACAAAAATGACCAGCGTCACTGCAAGAACCAGTAAAATACCTACAATAATGAAGATCGTAACCTGCCCTTTAGAATCGGGAATAGAATGAGAAATAAAGCTACTTCTACCTACTCTACACCTCTTTTGATACATCGCATAAAGTATAGTCTGATCATATATAAAGGTTATGCTCGGTAAAACTTAGCAAAAAAATTTGTAAAAATTTCCAAAAAACGGCTTTGCACATTAACTAGCCCCGTTCTTGTGCAAAATATATCTCTGCACAAAAATTAAAATCAATTTCTAAGCCGAGTTCAAAACTCTCCTGAACCAAGACCGAAAGATTGTGGCATAGGCATTTCATCAAAATCTCATTAACCTGCGAAATGTCCCTCTTAGTTCTGAGATTGTTACCAAAATTACGCTTAATCATAGAAAAAGCCGTTTCTACGTTTGATCTTTTGTGATAGGATTGCATATAGCGTTCATTGTTCTTCAAAAAGTAGTCAAACATCCTACTCCAAGTGATAGAACCTTTCATATTAGGAGTGGAATTAGACTTAAAAGGAATGTAGGGGATAGCTCCTAATTCAGCAATACCATCCATGTTAGCACGGCTCAGATATGCTTTATCAGCAGAAACCTCTTGTACATCAAAAAATCCTCTAGTTTCTTTCGCTAATGGTATAAATTCTGGAGAATCATGAGCATCTCCTTCAGTTATTTTAACTGAAGTAATGATGTTACTTTTTACTCCAACCATAACATGACATTTCTTCCAATGTCTTCTACGTTCTACTTTTTGCGTTCTCTCATTTAGCCATCGCCCAAATATAGAGGTATTAAAACCCGAAGAATCTACGGCAAATTCTTTTTCTACATTCTTTAAGGGTAAAGAAGTGATAACGATGAGTTTCTTGACTAGATCGATAGTTTCCATGTCTCCAAAATAATTGAGGATTGAATTAAAATGTGGAGTTTTTGTGATTACTTTTCTTTCTTCAGCCATTTTAAGCTCAGAAATGCATTTTCG
>CAYJQD010000036.1:0-11585 GCA_964372235.1 uncultured Methanosarcinales archaeon | reverse complement strand
CCAGAATCAAATTAGCCAGTACGGATATAGACCGATTGAATAAAGTGTGTTCTGACATTAAAGATATTTCCGATAAGACTGGTGTAAAATTGTACGGTCCTATTCCTTTACCTACTAAGAAACTGAAAATTACTACCAGAAAATCTCCTTGCGGTGAAGGGAAAGCTACCTGGGAGAGATACGAAATGCGGGTTCATAAGCGTATGATTGACTTAAGCGCTGACGAAAGAACCTTACGCTTGGTCATGAGAGTACCTATTCCGGAAGGTCTTAATATAGAGATAGAAATGGTTGATGCATAGTTTATTTTCTTTAAGATAATTTTAAGATTTTAATTAAAAAATTAAGAATTTTAGAAATTTACAAGATAATTTGAATTTAAAATATTAATAAGAATTTACTCGTCGTCTTCTTTGCTTTCATCGCTGCCTTCTTCACGGCGGATAACTTTGACCGCATCCATCTTTACAGTGATGGGGATCGGTACGGCGGCTTCTAATAATTCAACGACAATTTCTTCTTTCTGTTTATTGATCCTGATGACTTTCGCATTTTCCCGCTTGAATGGGCCAGAAATAATCTCGACGATATCGTTCTTGCGGATATTCATCTCGATCTTGACCTGCTCCAGCATGTGTTCAATTTCAGCATACGGAATTTCGCTTGGGAGCAATCCTCGTGCATAAGGGACTCCTTGTAAGGTAGATTCTGCTTCTCCTTTAGAAGTCGCTTCGATGAAGATGTATCCTCGCATGCCATGCGGCCTGATAACTGCAAGGATGCCTAAATTAGGCTGTTTCTGTAGCTTAGAGATTAGATAATCGACTACCTGATCTTCTCGATTTGCTGCTGTTCTTAGTCCGTAGATTTGCGTTGACATGTTAAAATAAAAACTGTTTTCCCAGGAAGATGATGAAGCCCAATGCGCCGATAACTGCGATCCCTAAACTGGTTACTTTGACGATGCTTTTGTATTCTTCTTTAGAGGGTTTTTTAGTAATTCGCAGTACGCGCATTGATTCTTTTATAAATCTTTTTACTTTCTGCGTCTTGGTGTCCTGCACTTCCATAGTCAGAAAAACAAGGAATTGCTTTATAAAGATTGTGGTGGAAAAAGAAAGAATTTCTTCAACCCATAAAATCTATGCCTAGCTCAGACTCCAGCTCTTCCTTCTTTTGGCCGAAATACGTGTTCTCTTCTCCAAAAATCTGTTCAGAGCTTACCCCTGTGATAATAAGCATAGTACGGATAGTTTTGTCTAAATCTTTGTAGATTTGTGCCCCCCAGATAATCTTTGCTTTTGGATCAAGACTGCTGGAAACAGTTTCTACAATTCGTCTAGCTTCATCTAGAGTTAAATTTTCTCCTCCAGAGATATTGATCAAGGCGCCGGTAGCGTTAGAGATATCCACATCGATAAGTGGGTTATCGAGAGCTTTTTGTACCGATTCATCTGCTCTATTTTCAGCATCAGATTCACCTACGCCAATTAAGGCTACTCCTCCCTGCCCCATGATAGTCTTTACGTCAGCAAAATCAAGATTGACCAATCCTGTCCTAGTTACTAATTCAGCTATTCCTTTTACTGCATTAGTTAAGATTTCATCGGCCACTTTGAAAGCAGTCTGGAGAGGTAAATGCGGAGCTAATTCAAGCAATTTTTCGTTAGGGATGACGATTAATGTATTGATGCTTTGCTCCATCTTTTCCAAGCCGATCATGGCATTTTCAAAGCGATGTGAACCTTCCATGCTAAAAGGCATGGTGATGATGCCTACGCTAAGGATACCTAACTTCTTAGCAACCTGTGCGACGAAAGGGGCGCTTCCTGTTCCAGTTCCTCCTCCCATGCCGCAGGTGATGAAAACCATGTCTGCTCCTTCGATGAGCTTCCTGATATCCTGCTCATTCTCTTTAGCTGCTTCTTCACCTACTTTTGGATTAGAACCAGCCCCTAAGCCCTGGGTTAATTGTTTCCCGATCAGCAGTTTTTTGTCAGCGCTGGTGTAGAGAAGATCTTGCGCATCAGTGTTCATGGCGATGGTTTCTACGCCCTTGATGCCTATCTCAGAAATACGATTGATGGTATTGTTCCCTGCTCCGCCGCAGCCGATTACCTTTATCCTGGTTTTATGCCCGTCGATCAAGCGTCGTAACTCTTCGTCAATTTCAGCGTTTGCTCTCTTATGAGAAATTTGTTCAGCATGAAAATCCTCTCGATAATTACCCATTCCACTCACCCTTTTTCTATGCTTCAGATGAACGAGAATTTATAAAGATTATTATGCTGAAAACCTATATAAGATATCTTTCTACAAAGTCGAATCTGCTACCATATTCCCATTGGTTTAGGAAATCAATGCTTTTGGGCGTGATATGCGAAGGAATATATAAGGATAAGAAAGGTTCATAATCTATGTTTTCAGCAATTACCTTTTCAATCAGCTCTTTATCTAGTGCTTTAGAGTAAAAGGGCAGACCGTGATGAAAAGCTACTGTAGGAGCAATGGTAGAAACAGAATAGACTACTGTTTTTCCAGATTTTTCTGACAAGAATTCGGAAAAAAAACGAGAAAAATTATTGGTGCTATGGCCGATGTATCCCTCTCCCCATCTATCGTCATTCCTTTCCTTAAAATATCGGACAAATTCGAGAAATTTAGTTTGCGTTGAAACCAGTTCCATAAAATCCCAATATTTTGATTTCCATGTTTCACTGGTCTTATCTGGAAAATCTCCGTCAAGAACATAAAGGTCAAATTCCTGTGCTCTTACAAGTTCAGCGCCACTGTGGTAATCTGGGGCAAAGACTGTCCTCGTAAATAAAGAATCTTTACTTACTCCTTGCTGGGAACATATTCGCAGGACCTCGCCTAAAATATCTGGACTATCTTCAATCCAAAGAATGTTTTCATATTTCAAATTACTTTTTCTCAGTTTCTTCCTTTTTCTTCACTTCTTCTTTCTTGAATAAGATGTCCTTCAACCCCGTTAGCTGCACTAACTTTTGAGCGAGGATAGTGCTGATCTGAGTCGGTAATTCTCCCGGGATAGAAACAGTCGCAGCATCGTCTTTTACCTCAATTTTCATCGCTTCGGCTGGAAGTCGTAGCAGAGCTGAAAGGAAGGCAGTCACTTTCTCTTTCTGGTCGGTGACTTTTCGTAATACTTTATAGGAATAAACTACTTCTTTGCCAGCGAGAGGATGATTAAAGTTGACCATCACTCTTCCTCCAGAAACTCGGGTGATAACTCCCATCTCGCCATCAACATCCACCTGAAGTCCTGGCTGAGGTTGGACGTTATGCTGCTTGAACATGTTCATAGGAATAATCTTAACTTGCTTGATATCTCGCTTTCCGAACGCTAGCTCGGGAGGTAAGGTAACAGTGTATTCTTTGCCTATTTCTTTGTCTGCTAACTGCAGATCCAGTCCAGGAAGAATTTGCCGTTCTCCTACACAGATGACAGCAGGCTTATATTTATGATTCCCAGAATGTAAATGGTTTTCTTTCGCTACCTTCTCATTAGTGGTATCGAAGACTGTTCCGTCAATCAGCTTACCTGTATAATCAATCTCAATAAAATCGTGAAGTTTTATTTTTTCGCTCATTGGGAACCTGTTTTGAAGGATAGTTTATAAGTTTTACGTCTCTCTGCGGATTGCCCAAAATGTCCGAATGCTAAGAAATATTTAAAAGTCTAAATATCTTCCTTAAGGAAAAAGAGGTGTTCAACATGAAAAAAGTGTTGATAATTTTGAGTTTAGTAGTGCTGTCTTTAGTATTAGTGAGCTGTGGTAGTACAGGAAATGCAGTGTATACAGCTTCAGATTGCTCCGATAGCGATGGAGGACAAGCTCACAACGTGGCAGGAACAACGAAGAGTAGGTCAGGTTCCTTTACTGATGTCTGTAAAGATAGCAGAACCCTTCTCGAAAATTTCTGTCGGGATGGTAAACGGATAACGGAAACGGTTCCTTGCTTGCGAGGATGCAGCGCAGGGGCTTGCAAGCCTTTATTAAAATAATTTTTTTTAATTTTAATTATTTAATATCTGAGACGACCTTTCTAAAAAACGATAAGCTAGTTTGATTGACCTTAATTTCTTCTACTTTCCCCTTACGGACATCAGTTTCATCATTAAGATCATCTTCAAGAGCATGATAAGTAAAGCTCAGTGAGGCAGTGTTTCGTTCATCCGATGGAAGGATACAATCCTTATAACCATCTTCCCAACCAGGGAATTCTGATCGGATATGTCTGGTGAGGGTAAAATACAAAGTAATACCTTGATTTTTTTCCACTGCGTCATACCACTCTTCATCATCAAAATCGACTTCTTCAGGCTGAGCTAACGATTCATACAAGGGCATTTTTGTAGAAGGATCTTTGCCGATATATTCTCCTTTCCCAGGATATACTTCTTGTAGCATTTCTACCGATGGCTTTGTTTCCAAGTATAAGAAGTAAAAGTATTGGTAATTACAGAATGAACCAGTTCCATACACCTTTGGCTCTCGATGGATCTCTGCACCATCATACCAATCATTGGGCCAAGCCCCTTGGTCTATCCTAGCTAAATTATCTAATTCTAAGGTAAAGCTTCCCTTAGCTTGTTCATCGGTTTGAGGAATAAATTCTATCCATAAGTAATGATTCCAATGGCTACCTATATGTTCCATGCGATCTACTACGTTCAAAATTGTCGGCATTTGCCCATCTCCTCTAAAAGAAGAATCGCTGTAATTGACTTCTCGCAATTGGTATTGTCCTGAATATTGTGGAAATTCGGTAGGTCCGCAACCTAGGAGCATTTCTAAACTGATGATTCCGGCCAGTAAAGGTTCTCTTTTCATGGCCGGACCTTTATTTTTTGCAAGACGAACGAACTAATTTTTTCCACTACTTTTTCCGGAGTAAGATTAGTCGTATCGATAACGAAATCGTATTGGGATTCATCTCGATGGTCGATCTGATAATATTTTTTATAACGTGCAGCATCTTCTTCCTCCCGTTCATAAATGCGTTTTTTCATGGCTTCAAATGAAGCTATATTTCCCTCGTTTCTTTTTTCCTGTGTGGCTTTGTTTTGCAGATCTTTCCAAATACGCTTTGCTCCTTCTTCCGGTCTTACTTTCATGAATATTTTTATTGATTCAGGAAGGAAATAGAATTGCGTCCTTCCTTCAACAATGACGATTGCTCCTTTTTTTTCCAGTTCTCGAGCTTTAGAGGCAGCCATCTTATCCACATCCACATCAGTTTCCGGATGAGTTGCTGCATATTGATTAAGCTCCTGAAGAGTCATGCCTTTTTCTCTCGCCAATTCCCGACGGATTCCGCCAACATAGATCCGTTCTGCTTCCAATTTTTTGGCCAGCATTTCCGCAGCAGTGCTTTTGCCGCTTCCCGGCGTTCCAGAAATAGTAATAATCATAGGAGAAAAAGAACAACATGTTGTTAATAAAGACTTCTTTTTTGTAGAAGTTTTTTGTACGTAAGATTTAAATAACTAAAAACTTTACAAAAACCATGAGTATGCACAAAAACAAAGTTTTTGGCGCGCCAAAGGTTATGCCTTTAAGCGAAAGAGAAGGAGACTTATTTCCAAGCCCTCATCAGCAAACAAAATCTGTGCCGAAAAGGAAAGGTAATCCTACAGCTGTCATTGCTGCAGTAGCAGGGCTTATTGTGTTAGCTGTATTTGTGGTTAGGCCTGCATTGTTAGGATATGGTATTTATCAACAGGCCCAGTCTTCTAACCTCAGCGTCCGGGATTATGCTCAGGACATGCAGCAATTGAGTCATGACCTCGATGTCACCAAAGCTAACCTTTCTTCGTATTCAACTTTCACCGGCGCTTTACTGGTGCAGTTAGATGAAAAGAATGATGAGCTGACTGAATGTAAGGTGCAACTGGAACGGATCCATGTGAGTGTCGAAGAAGCCCAGAAACAAGTTGCGGATAAAGATGCAGAATTGTCCACGGTGAGAAGTGAGGCCCAAACTAACGCTGATCAGCAAGTAGCAGAGAGGACTGCTTCTTTAGAACAGGAAAAAGTCGCATGTGAAAATTCTTTAGCTGCCAAAGAAAAAGCAGTGGGCGAAGTTCAGGCTAAATATGATCAAGTGGTAAAGAATGCAGCTAAAAGCATATGCTGTAAAGCAAAAGTCGACAATCCACAGATTAATTTTTACGATGTTGTTGATAATAAGATAACTTGTTTAGAGCAAGGTACGAATCAGTTAAATTGTTGATTAAATTATCGCACGATCTCATAAGAGCTTTTTTTTAATTCTCCTGACTTATCCTGCACCCATTTTTTCATCCAGAACCAGGTTACTTTAATTAGCCCCCATTGCTGGTAACGGCGCATGGAAGTAACCACCGAAGTATTGATGCAAATAAATTTTCCTAATTCTTTCAATTTGAGCGCTAACTTCCTATGTTCGCGGACAATCATATCTGGATTATAACCTCCCACCGCATGAAAATCTTTTTTCCTACATACCAATGCTCCGCTGCAGCCCTGATATAAGTTAAGGTAATGATAAAGATTTTTGAAACCGACAGCAAGACGATGGGATACTTTTTTTGAATCTGGTTTTGCCAAAGTAGTGGCAACTGTATATTTCTCTGCAAATTTTTCTTGAATCTTTTGCAGTGCGTCGGCAGCAAGCAGGGTGTCTGCGTCAAGGAAGAGCAAGGTTTCACCTTGAGCGTTTAAAGCTCCAGCGTTTCTGGCTACTGAGACATTTGGTTTTGGTAAGGAAAGATGTCTAATTTTTGAGCCGATATTTTTCTTGGCAATCTCTTCGGTCTTATCGGTGCAGCCATTGGTAACGAGGATGATCTCATAATCCTGCATGGTTTGATTTTTGATGCTGTCGATGGTTTTCTGTAGATATCCTTCTTCATTATGGGCAGGAATGATAATAGAGAATGCTGGCATAAAAATTATTACAGAGAATTATTTTAAAGGATTATTATGATGGGAAATAGATGTTAGAGTAATCAATAATAGCGACTTCTTGCAGGCGTGGTCCACTTGTCTTTAATATCTTCAAAAGCCTGATTTGTTCCATAGGTCTTGACATAATTAAAGATAAGAGACTGCACTTCCCAATAGCGTATTAAAGTGTGAGGATGGACATCTATACTTCTTCCTTGCTGGTTCACTAATTTTGCGCCGGTCCGATTTAATAAGTGATCAATAGTTATTCTCGTTTCAAAGCTCAGGACAGCTCTGCTTATTCTTGCTTGGAGTTCATCTTTTTCAAAAAATTCTTGTACTTTATTATCAAATATTTCCTCATCCATCTTCTTACCTCTTTTTTGTTTTTTTACAATGTTAAATAATTCGCGGCCCAGATCATACCGGAATCACAGTAATAAAACGGCGTGCTAAATGGTTTTCCTTTTTCATCAAACACTTCTAGGAAATTTTTATGTTCTTCAATTAATTGTTTATACTTCTCTTTGTACTGCTTGGCACGATTCTGGTCAACCTCCTGTAGTAGCTTAACATATAATGGGCCCATGTGCATCCAAATGGCATTGCTTTCATAATTGCGAAGAAAATTTTCCTGCCAGATAAAGTTGATTTTTTCCCTGCTTCCTGTGTACTTTAATGGAAATGGCTCATCTAAGCCTGCTTCATGGATTTTCTTCATTGCCGACTGCAGCATCTCTTTGTCGGTTATGATGCCTAGCATGAAAGGGAAGAGGTTGGCATCCCCGGCAATATATTTTTGCTGACTGAGATCGTCATGAAAATAGTGGCCGTTCCAGAAATGTCTTTTGATCAATTCGGGATACGAAAATTTTTCAAATGGGTTGTGAAGATCCATGCCTTTGAGATCTTTTGCTAACAAAGCCACCATGCAATTATCGTAGCATGAGCTTTTTCTTACTGCGAAATCTTTGATGGAGGAAAAATGAATTTCCGGTTTGACTAATCCTGTATGTTGATTGATGACTTTGTTGTAAAATTTTTGTATCTCTTTGTTGAGAAAGTCTTTGAAAGATTGATAGGGAAATTTTGATACTTTGATGCTATGGATGAGCCAGGGCAATGAATCGACTGCAAAAGTAGGAAAGTCAAAAGGCGTTCCTCCCGGCGTTATAGTAGTGGTGATTTTTTTGTGATGCTTGAAACGGTTCAGAGCATAACGTAAAGTATGATGGACCTGGTCTTTGTGCTGAAGAATTAGTAAGGATTTTGTGCAGAAGCCAAAGTCGCGGGTCCAGAACTGGGAAAAATTACCGGTAGAAGTCTGTAGGTAACGGCCATTCCAGCATTCTTTGATGATCTGCTCACAGATCTCTTCTGCATCTCCGTCATACTTCTTAGGCAGGATGCGGCTTTTCCAGCTGCTGAGAAAAATTCTTGGTCCTTCGGTGAAATAATGCAGAACAGGCGGCATACTTTGACTCTAGAAAGAGAAGTTTAAAAATATTGTTGGTGAGAAGTGGAGGTTTCTTAAGAATGTTGGTGCTTCCAATTTCCTACTATTCCTACACCACATTCAAGACAAGGAATTATAATTTTTGAATCATCTTCTGGAGCACAGTATGGTCTAACGTAGACACGTTCATTCTCATGTTGATGGAAATAACCAAAAAGAATACCTTGTTTACTTGCTTCCAGCAACGTTTTTGTTCTAGGAAAAGTGACGCCCCATTTATCGTAACCTTTTATTTTATAATGAGCTACTTTATTTTCTTCGATGTCTAATAGCGCTGTGTCATTCCTCGGGTTAAACTCACCTTCGACTTTGATTCTAGCTAAAGCATCAGGAATGTAGCTGCATCCTTCTTTTTGTAAATATTGTTCTATGCTGATATTTTGTTTTCGTGAATTCATGAGATTTTAAGTATAACAAATTATATAATACTTGTGAAAAAAAAAGCGGACCCGGGAGGACTTTCATCCTGCAAAACATTGCAGGCAATTTGAACCCCCGATTTGCGGCTTTCACACCTTCAGTTAACTCTCTTCATCCCAGTAGGGATTACTCAGGAGCTCATCATGAGGTAGGAGGCAGCTGTCCTATGTGCCCTTCGTTTGAATCCAGGCTAGACGACGGGTCCGTGAAGAATCAAATCCAGATTTCTTTTTTAAAATCTTCGGGTCATATTTGTTTCATAGGTTTTATAAATCTCTGCCTTAAAAAAAATGATGATAGTTATGAAAAAACAACGATCATACGAATGGGTTTCGAGATTAGATCCAATTTTGAACGCTGTATTAGAAATTCCAGGTGAAGCTAGACCAGTTATTGGTTATGATGCTTTGGAAAGGAAAGTTAACATCCGCGTTGAAGCTCCGGAATTAAAGGCACCGATTCAAGGTTCCATGGAATTAGGAGAAGGATTTTATTCCGCAAAAGTGACGGTGGGTTATCTTAAGGAGCTCGCTTATCGGGAAGATATTCAACATATCCATGCTGTTAACAGAAGCCGAAAGCATTGAAAAACTGTTTGATTTTTCTTTTAGGATATTCTCTTGCTGCAACTCAATCCATCCTTAATCGGAATCAATTCCGTCTTCAATTGCGGATGTTTCAGCACCGCTTCTTTGAAATCCTGACAGCCGTCCATGGTGATGTTGTCGGCGATTATAAAGCCGCTTGTTTTGACTAGTTTTATGCAATCTTCCAAGACGGCGAAATATTTATTCTTGGCAAAATCTATGAAGATCATATCAAAATATTCAGATTTTTCTTTTGCTAATCGTTTGGTAATTTCTAATGCATCTCCGATTAGAATTTGAGCGTTAATCCCATATCTCTTGAAGTTCTGTCTAGCTTCTTCTGCGATAATGGTATTTATTTCTATGCTGGTTAGTTCTGCACCTTGGCTTCCCAAGATGCAGCCGCTGTAGCCATTGGCTGTTCCTAATTCCAGAATTCTTTTTGGTTTGACTTTCTGTACTTTCTGCAGCAGCCAGGTTCCTTTCTTAGAGCCAATGATGGGAATGCCTCGAGCGATGCTTTCTTGTTCGAGAGGTTGGAGTTTCTGGAGAATCATAGGAATTTTTGGCTTTGTTTAAGTTTCTGTCGTGCTCTATTGAGGCCGGACATCACTGTTCCTATGGGAATACCTTGGAGTGCTGCAATCTCTTTGTAGGCTAAACCTTCCATAAGCGCTAATTTTGCAGTTTCTAAATATGGTGATCCCTCTAAGATCTCATCAATACTTTCTATCATTTGTTTTTGTATTACTAATTCTTCAGGGGTAGGAGATTTTTGAACAGTGTAAGATAAGGCTGCTTTACGGAATATTTTTTCGTGTTGATTTGGTACAAAATATTCGTCAATATCTTTCGTAGCATGGTTTGCTTGAATCCCGCTAGCGTAAGCTTGACGGCGTTTGATTCCTACGAGATAATTTATAGCAAGATTTTTTGCAATGGTTCTTAACCAACTACTAAAGCTTTCTTTAAGATCTTTCTGATCTTGAGGGACATAACTATCCCATTTTTGGAAAACTCGTAGAAAAGTGTCTTGGGTAAGCTCTTCAGCTGCTGCTCTCTCTCGTACTCTACAGAGAACTATACGGTAGACGAGATTTCGTTCTGAGCGATACATCTCATCAAAACTATTGTATCCTGTTACGCTAAAAGGCACTGGAGCTGTCATTTATAAATAAATTTGAGCTTTAATTATAAATTTTTTCTCTTTTTACAAAGGAAGTTATATAAGGAACTAAAGAATTATTTCTTTATAAAATACGGGAGCGTGATAAAGATGGTGAATGTGAATTATCTTGCAGTGCTGGTCGCAACAGCGGCAGCATATGTTGTAGGGTTTTTGTGGTACGGCCCGTTGTTTGGCAAAAAATGGCTGGCTTTAATGAAATTTACGCCTAAAGCTATGGAAAAAGCCAAGCAAAGAAGTATGATTGGGGCGTATCTCGGCACTTTTCTCAGCATGTTGGTGATGGCTTATGTGTTAGCTATTTTTATTGGATTCATGGGCTATTATCCGATGGCCGGCATACAGGTAGGAATAGTGACTTGGCTAGGATTCATTGCCACAACCATGTTGGGAAAGGTATTTTGGGAAAATAAATCCTGGGCTTTGTATCTCTTAGATGCTGGACATTATTTGGTAACGCTCATGATGATGGGAGCAATTTTAGGAGCTTGGCGTTAGAAAGGGAGATATAATCTTTCTTCCAGGAAGCTATTTTTGGGAACATATAATGTTCCTCCTTTTTCTTTTATTTTATAGAAATTATCTGATGAAGGAAAGTTTCTTTTATGGACATAGATGTAAGGGCCAGTCTTGGCGCTCGAGATAGGAAACTGCCTGATCCAATCCCAATCTATGAACCAGACTTCGCGTGTTGCGACATTTTTACCTACATCTGCCGCTTCGATTTCCTGTACCGGTTTCCGCAAATTGTAAAATAAAAAAGCCCAATAGAGATTTCGATTTGGGAGCTGTGCTTGATATTCATCTACCTGATAAGCATGTACAGCAAAATTCTTGGAATAAGCTTGTAGCCTGCTTTTGCGTTCGCTGCCAGTATGCTCATCGACTAGATCTATACCTGATTCTATTCCTATTTCATG
>CAYJQD010000035.1:0-11638 GCA_964372235.1 uncultured Methanosarcinales archaeon | reverse complement strand
CTCTCCTCTTTCACAGATCTTCCCATAGGTGAAATGATTTAAGAATGTTATGTAAAACTGATTTTAACTACAAGGTAGTTTAGAATGAAGTGATTTAATATTCGATAATTTAAATCCCTTCAAATATAGCTAGGAATTTAATATTTCTTAACGAAAATTAAATTTCCTCACTATAGAATGAAGAACCATAATTCTTATAAACTAATTTTCCGCATTTTACCTCGCTGAATGGAAGATCTCAATAAATTTCTGAAGGAATGGTCCGCAAAAAAAACCATTGATGGAAAAAGTGTTGATGAAGGATTTCAGATAGAAGGAATACCCTTATGGTGGTTCTATCGGCGTTTATTTGTGCCTCACGTACTCCCGAAGCAGTTAAATACATTTGCTTCCATGGAGCGGAAAAAACCACTTGAACCTTGGGAAAGGCTGCGATTAACACTTGCCGCGGCAGCCATGAAGAAAATTTTTCTCTTTCGTGAGAAGCGGAAAATCGCCCATTTTTCCCGCAAGACACAATTTACACCGCAGAATAAAGTTCTCTTTCTGAGCTACAGCAATCATCTTTCTTCAGATGGAGAAATCTTCCGCATTCAGCAGATGATAGATAAAATGCAGCAGGATGGAAAAATAAAGCCACTGGTTATTTTTGCCGATCCCTTCACCAGCAAGAATTATAAAATCTTAGATGGAAAAGATTCTTTGTATCAATATTATGACGATGAGCTGGCCGCAAAAGCAGCTCTTATGGCGCGCGAGTTGTCAGGAAAATGGCAAAGTATAACCGAAGAAGATAAAATAAAGTTGCTGCAGACTGCCGATGTATCTCTGTGGGTCTATCTGAAATATGCTTTTTCCTTCTTTTGGTCTCAGGAATTTATGTATGTGGCGGCATTATATTATGAAATCTGCAAGAAAATAATCCGCGAAGAGCGAATACAAGCGCTGGTTCTTACCTCTCAAAGTGGATTGCTGGAAAAATGTTTCCTGGCTGCGGCGCAGAATATGAAAATCCCAGTAGTCCAAATTCAGCATGGCATATCGTCAGGAATTCTGGACACCACGTTCTCACCCAAAAGGCTGGTGTTCAGTGACTTTCACAAGCGAGAGCTGATAGAAGCAGGCGTGGCCGCATCAGATATAATTGTTACCGGCCCCATTGTATTCGACGACGTTTTTAAGTACAAACGCACCTCGGCAAGAAGCAAGCCTGCCAGCATGACGGAAGTAAAAGCGCTTATTGCCACTTCTTCGTTTGTTGAGTTTCAAATGCTGCAAAAAGAGGTTTATTATCAAAGAATAGAAGCCATTCTTAAATCTCTTTATAATCAGGGGATTAGAGAAGTTATCATAAAACTTCATCCGCGGGAAAAACAGGATGCAAATTATCTGAACCTTCTCAACAAGTTTAATTTCTCCTCTGCACGCGTCATTAAAAATTGCACTCGAAAGGAATTTTACCGTCTCATGGCTCGGTCCGATGTGTTTATCCATTTTGGTTCAACAGCCGGATTTGAAGCTCTGCTTCTGGATGCAGCAGTAATTACCATCTGCTTGGCAGAATCAAAAGAAAGCCTCTTTAAACAAGAGTACTGCCGCCTTATGTTTGATGAGGATGCCGGGCAGGTGATTTCATATCATGATGACCTTAGGCAAGCGCTTGAATTTAGCTTGCAACATCAGGATGAGCTAAGAATAAAGAGAAAGCGCTTTGTACGGAAGTATTGTTATAAAGGAGATGGCAAAGCCCATGAACGCGCGGTCACCTATATTTACTCCCTGCTGTTCTCCTCGCAAGAAGAAAGAAAAGAGCAAGAGGGAGCGCAGGAGGGAATGAATTCTGGGAAATAATTTCAATTTAATTATAAAAAATAACTTTAATCTTCTTCTCTTATTTTTTCTGCCAATGCTTTCTCTTCCAGCAAATCTGCTGCTTTTTTTATTTCACGGAAAGATATTCCTGAAGTACAGGCAATGTCCAGCAAAGAATGATCCCCATCAGATAAATTTAATACCCAGAGCAGAGCCATTTGGCTTATCTCCGATCTTCGTTTTGCTCCAATGGATGAATATAACCCTCGCTTCCCCAGCTGCGGTTCGCATTTAGGGTTTAGGTTTCTATACTTAAAATTGTTTTCAAGAACATACACTACTTCCTGATAGAGTTCAAACATCTCTGCGAGGTGCTCTGGCTTGACCAGCTGAAGGTTATCAGCTGAAGTGTGATATTCAGGGAAACGGCCATAGGGGGTTCGCATGAGTGAACCAATGGGAAGATTGAAACCGGGGGAACAAAATTGCCGCTCATCACTTCCGTTTGGAAAGAAACTATCAATCTGATGCGGTTTTCCAGAATCTTTGAGTATTTTTTCTATCACTCTGTCGATGAGGGCGTTTCCCGTTCTCGTTTTTTTATAGGTGAAATTCCCCCCATCACCAACGCAGGTCGCTACCAGGCCATGTTTAATATTTTTTACTTTATCCTCATTTCGCGCTAACCAGGTTATAGCTCCGATAGTTTCAGGGATGAATAGGAACCTATAAGAATATCGCAATTTCTGCCGCAGGAGCAATTTGGCTAACCAGGTGAGCAGCACTACTCCACTCAGATTATCATTACACATCGAGGGGTGGCAGACATAGCACGAAAACAGCACTTCCTCCTGAGAGCTTCCGGGAAGGTGCAATTCTCCATAGGTGAGGTGGCCGTCAGTAAGCGCGGCATCAATAGCAACTTCATATATCCCTTCTGGTAATTGAGTATACTGATTATGTGGAAGGCAAAATCCCCAGTTTTCTGCGTAGTACGAGGTGTGATAGGGAATCCACTCCGGATGATCCGGCAAAGTAAAAAGATGTTCCTTAAGCTCTGACAGGGATATTTTTTTGGAAATAGGGACGCTATAATTTAATACCTGCAGATTACATCTTTTGAAATCAACAATTTTTAATCCCTGAGGATTTTTTATATAAGCATCATTAATGTTCCACTCTTTTGGAATGGTCCAATCAAATACTTTTGTTCCTGAAGGAATTTCATGAATGGTCAGAGGTATGTTTTCTTTGATCATAGCTACAGTTTTACGCACGCCATCACCGGTAATGCTGCGGCAAATAGGATACAGGTTTTCCATGAAGGCGTACATCTCTTCTCCGTCGGTTATTTTGTCCATAAGATTTCTATGTTTCTGCTGCGTCAGTTTTATTTTTTTTAATTTTTATGACCTCATCTCCCCAAGAACTAAAATTAATAATTAAGTTAGGTTATTGTTCTTTGATGACGTAGGCGGTAGGTGAGCGGGTAAAAGGGCTCTGTCTAATCTGATTTTTGCCAACGTGTTTTTCAAGCAGTCTGCTTTCATTAGGAGAACTTTCACAATTGTAATGGTCCATGATCAAGATGCCTCCCTGAACCAGCCGAGGCCAGAAGTATTCTAATGACTTGTCAATGACTTTAGCAGTGCCGCAATCAATAAACACCATCTTAAAACGAAGATAGGGGCTTTTCTCAAAGAAAGGGCCTAAATCTGTGGTGAGATCCATTTTGTGGAGTATAGCGATATCTTCAAATTTCTGTATCTGAATCAGTTTTAAGAGAGTAGCATAATCATAAGAATAGGTCCCTTCAGAAGTAGTGTCATCTTCTCCAGCAGTCTGTTTCATGCCCTCAAACCAATCGAAACCATGCACTTGAGTAAAGGTCAATGGCTCAAAAATCTTGACCAATTTTGCCATGAATAAGAAAGAAGCTCCTTTCCAGGTGCCGAGGTCAGCAAGATGGCCAGAAAGCTGATAACATTGTTTGTAGAGATCGTAGAAAAAAAGATAGCGGGCAAGATTGACATACCCATTATGGATGGGGAACTGATGAATAAGATCAATGGGGGGGATGCCTAAGGCCAGGATAGCATCAATGTTTTTATGGAAGTCCGCATTGAGATCTTTAAATTTATTCTTAGCGCCGGCGTAGGCATGCGGATCTTGAAGTGCTCCCTGGTCAGGAATTGATTTACTTGCTGATGGTATGGTTTTGTCCATAGAAATCACCCCTGCAACAATGATAATTATTTTTCATATTCTGTCCAATATCCTTTCCCATATCCTGCAGCTCTTTCATTTGTTTGCTGGGTTGATACCCCACCCCTCGGGGCGATCTCCTTGTTTAATATCTGCTGTTCCCAGCAAACATTGAAATTCCCAACTAATAGATGCCCCGTCGCTTGCGGCGATTGGGAATTTCATTTATCTCCTCTTAAAAAGTCAATATCTTTTTGAAGGCAAGAAAAAGCTTCTTTATATAAAGTCTCTGCATCTATAAGCAATATTTCACCGGCACCCATCTTTACTCTCTTCAGAAGATTTTTTTCCAGCAGGTGTTGTTCCAGCCTGGCTGCGCTGTAGGTCACATTGTTTTCCAGATCCCTGACAAAAAATCTGGCAGTATCGCTAAATGACCTGCCATTTGACCTGACCATTCCCTGAAAATATTTGAAGTAACGATAAGGGACATTATAACTTTGCTCAACGTAATGCATATATGTCCCCGACTGGAATGGCGCCCCTAAAAATAGTATTTTCCCTTGTAACTGATGCAGTTTTGCAAAAATAGAATCTTTTCCGAATGAATCAGGGCCAACATTAAGAATCTCTTTTTTTCTTTTTCCCCAGATCGTCGCCGAGAAAATAGGGTGCAAAGTCCTGTCTACATCCGGCTGTCTGCGGAAATATTCGGTAAGAACACCGACGGTGGAAGGAGAATATTGCTGGTCGTACTCTTGGGACCGGCAAAAACTATAGGTAAAGGCAGGCATTATTATAGTCCCCTCTTCCCCCACCGCATCTTTTAATGCCCAGATTATATGGTCCATCAACAGTTCCCTGCTGTTGGTAGCGAGTTTTCCAAAAGCAGCGATATCACTATGAACAAAGAGGACATCTCCTGTTTGTATTCCTGCTTCCTGCAATTTTTCTAGAATATCTTTATGTGAAATGGTTTCGGTTTCAAAAGTATAAAGCGGGGTTTCTGTTTCTGATCTCGATATCTGATATTCTATCGGCAGTACCTGGACTGTGCCTTTGCCCTTAAATACGCACTCGTTTCCTTCCCGATACATCCTGCATTCAATTTCTACAAAACCAGTTGATTCACTTTTTCCCACAACTTCTCCTACGACGGTAATGGTATCCCCCACAAAATACGGTTTTACATATTTTGCATCTTGTTTTATGCAGATTGAACTCCCCCCAGGCAAATATTCTCCGTACAGGCGGGAGAGCAGGCCGGTCACCAGAAAACCATATCCAATCCGCCGGCCAAACTTTGTTTTATGATAATAATTGGGATCCCAGTGAATAGGACTATAATCTTCCACTACCTGAGAAAAAGCGAAATGCTTCTCTTGATCTATTTTAAACGTAAATTGGGCTTTCTGTCCAATAGCGATATCATTCAGGAACTGAGGCTGATTACGGTGTCCCATTTTTGTGCGTTACCAATCTGCAGAGGTGATCAAAAGAAGAAAGTTTTTCAACTTCTTCCATGGTAAAAGAAACAGCTAATTCTTTTTCAACTTCGCTTATGAGCGCAAGGTGGTTAAATGAGTCCCATGCTTCTAAATTTATTCTGGAGGTCTCTGCAGTTATCGTTTCTTCTGGAACTTCCATGACTCTTGCCATTATTTTTTTGAGTTTTTCCATAGTCTCTAGGCGCGATCCATCATTCAAAAATAAAGTAGGATTGCAAGGTGCTAAATTGCGACCTTTGCAGTTTTATCCGGTTGAGGCCAAAGACTTCCTTTAACGCTTTGGTCTCGCCGGGAAATTCCGCATAGTTGACTTCATCAAAACCTACCACCGACCCTTTAGTCAGATGTTCTTTTATGAGCTGCAGGCAGGCTTTAGTAGGGGTATAAAGATCAAAATCAAAATAAACCAGAGCAATGACTGTTTCCGGATGCTCTTCCAGATATTTTTGCAGAGTAAGAGTGGCATCGCCTTTCACCAGTTCATATTTTTTGAGATGCGAAATAGGGCTTTCTGCTTCATGAAAATCCAGAATTTTCTGTAGGAATAGTTCATAATCTTTAGTTACACTATAGTCCCCTACCTGCGCAGTTTTGCGTTCCTCTTCCGTAACTGAAGGAAATCCTTCAAAAGTATCAAAACCGATAATCTTACGATTGTAATTGAATGGCTCCAGCATTCCTCTAAAATTAGCAAACAGGACCATATTTTGCCCCCAGCGGACACCAAATTCCATGGCTACCCCATGGACATTGAGGCATTTTTGATATAATTCGTACATAAACAATATCCGGGAAAGCGTTCTCCGGTTGATGAATAAGCCAAGGTTGCCTAACTGTTCATTAGTAGGAAGAGGGCTGTTTTTAAAGAGCTGAAAGAAAGCGTCACGTCTTTCTACTTCCTGCGCTGAAGTTTTTTCTACCGTTCTAAACGCCATAGGTTCACGTTATGATCTTAAAAATATTGGTTTAAAAAGATTCTGTCTTATAGTTCTTTTCATCAAGACGAAAAAGCTTATATCCCCAGTCTGCTGGCAGGGAATATCTATGGGCAACTCTGAAGAAACGAATGGATATCTGATAGGTTATAATTGCGGCATGGCGGTAGAAGTGGAAACCGCCGGCATCCACGAAACTATTGCCGCTCTGCAGAAAGAGCAACAGATCAATATCAGCCTCGGCGACATGGTTATTTTTGCGATAGCTCAAAGTTTGCCGGTCTTTCCAGAATTTAATAGTTATTTTTCGGGAAGCTTGACCGCTTACCCTTCTATTAATATTGCCTATTCCATAAATCTTGGCAAAGGGCCTCGAAAAGTGGTGTTGCAAGATACTGATAAGCTCTCGCTGTTAGAAATTTCTAAGGCAATAAAGATGTTTGCCTTTAAGTATATGCGGGATGAATTGACTGCCGGAGATGGCGAGAAAGGAACTATTTCTATCCTCAATCTCTCTTTTTTTAATCCCCAACTGGTTATCACCCCTCTGTTTGCCAAGCAGGCAGCGCTTATCACCATTGCCGCGGAGCATGAGACCGTAAAAGTAGTTGACGGGAAAGTGATTCCCAAGAAAGCATTTAATCTATGTCTGGCATATGACGTAAGAGTAGCCGATTGCCAGCGCGCTTTACAGTTCCTGAATGCGGTAAAGAAGGTACTGGAAGAAAAGGAGAATTGAAGGCCATCTGCGAAGGCGATATATCGGAAGATTCAGCAGTAAATCATTTTTTCTTTTTGTTTATAGTTGTTTTAGCGTTGTGCCCACTCGGATCAGTTCTCCCATACGGATTCCCTCTTTCAAACATGTATCTGTTAAGAGATTGGGGATCGTAGACAGAAAGAATCTAATAGAAATAAAAAATAGTGAGGGCCAGTTACCTCCGTGCGTACAAAACCAGCTAGTTTTCGCCTAGTGATTCTTCTTTTTTAAAAATAATCTTAAGCTGTTCATTAAGTTCAGGAAGATCCTGTTTGAAAACGTTCCAAACCTTATCTAACTTCACTTCAAAATATGCGTGAATGAGAACATCCCTCATACCTGCAATCTTTTGCCAAGGAACTTCAGGATATTTACTTCTAAAAGAAGCGGGAATATTTTTAGTAGCCTCACCTATAATCTCAATCTGCCTGACAACGGCGCTTTGCCGCAGTAGACTTCTGAAAAATTGTTCTTTTGATACATTTTTGGTAAAACTCTCAATATTTTTGATGCTTCCTAGGATGTCTTCAACATACAGAAGGACATCTCGTTTCATATAATTTTAACCTCTTCTTCTAAAATCTGTTCCCTAATTCGTGGTTTGATTACGTCATATTCAACCAAATCAACCTTTCTTCGTAGCCGTTCTTCCAATTCAAGCTTTATACCTACAAAATCTAGGAGGCTCTTCCTTCCCCCAAGCCTTATGAGGAAATCAATATCGCTACTTTTTTTCATTTCTCCCCTTGCAGCAGATCCAAATACTCCAGCCTTAGTAACTCCATTTTTCTTCAAGATAGGCACAGCTATCTTTGCGATCTTTTTAAGGGTTAATCCTGTTTTTGCCATGTTTTGTGTAAGACTTTACTTCTATATAAATTATTCTGTGCTTATCGTCAGTAAATGAAAAGAGCTATCGCTAGCTTTACAGTTATTTCTCTAATGACAATTTATCGTAAGAATAACTTGTCACAGGATCATAATCGAGCATAATGCGCCCACCCGCAGTCACGTGCATAAGTTATTCTTGAATATGAATTTTATAGAAAGGTTTGAATAACCATCTTTAGTAAGGTAGTTTGTTTGTACACAAACCTTTCTAAGATGATTGCAATGGAGAAGGATAAAAAGAATGGAGAAGAATTACGGTGCGGGAAGTTGTTGCTTGCGTGAGGAATGGTATTTTAAGAAGGTTTTAGAGAGTTATTATCTCTTTCGAGGAGAAGGGAGTTATAAGATATAGTTTACGTGCCATTAACTTTGTAAGTCATTATTTATCAAACTTCTTTACAACTAAACCATAAAGGGTGTAAGAAAAAACACCTAAAACAAAGAAAATAAAAGCATCCAAAATGGTAGTTAAGGGAAAAATATCAAGAGGCCCATAAATAAAAGGTATGGAGAAAGAAGGATTTACAAAAAGGCTAAACAAATATTGCTGAGCCAAAGAGATTAGTACAGACAGGATAGTAACCAAAAACCACATTTTTAGATAATTTTTAGTAAAGGCGATTTTAAATATTTTTTTGATTGAAAATGCTGCAAAAAAGTTATTTTGATTAAACAATCTTAGAACTGCTATAGGGAAGAAGTATGATGAGAACAAGAGTAAAACAAATCCAAGAAGAACAATTAGCAATGAGGCACTGGTGGTAGAAGACCACAAAGTTGTTATTAAGGGAAGAAAAGAAAAACCACTAAGATTAAGTCCTAAATCATAATAGTGCAATGTACTAAAAATCCAGAAAGGAAGTTGATATAAAAAGACAACAAATATTCCCATGACCCCAAATTTAAACAAAGAAGTAATCTTTTCAAAAGGAGGGAGCTTATCCTTGTAAGTTGAAACTGTACCTCCACATTTTAATAAATAACCAAATACAATTGTGTTTATAAGAAGATATAAAAAGGGAATTTTAAGGGAGAGTAAAAAACCGATTAAAAGAATTCTGTTATCACTAAATGTTCTTTTTATGACATCAAGTAAGTTCAAATTTTTATTCATTTTCAGTAGTTTACCTCTATTCTATTTAAATATTACTTTTACTTAGTTTTGGTTTTTTGTTTGGAAGCTGAAGTTTTTTTAGGAGTCACTACAGTTTTAACCCTATCCCAAAATCTCTGTAGAGCATTTCGTTTATCATTCTTATCAACTTTAATAAAAGGATCACCTGGTTTCCAATCCCCACCGGAACCTGGACTGCCTTCCTTTTTCATTAAGTTAGCAATTTCAGAAACTGAAGACAGTTTTGATCCATACTTAGAATATACTAAATTTTGATCTTTTTGAAGTTGAGCTGAAGCTCCAGCTGTCTCATCTATCTCTATTAAACATGCTGATCCACTTTTGCATAAATGCTTATTTAAAGAACCTCCCTCATAACCAGGATAAGGTGCAGGGGGTTGATCATCTCCACCTAAAGGTATCCCTGCAAAGAATTCCCTAATTATTTTCTTAAAATACACTGCTTCATAAGCTTCTCTATTAGCATTAAGAGAATTTGCTAATGCAAAATCTTGGTTTACTACAGCAATAGTAGCTAATTTCTTGTATTCTCTTTGATAAGCTAACAATTCAATGATTGGAGGGACTGCAGAAATCACAGGTATCGTTAGTTCTGAAGCAGAAGGAGTATCGTGTCCACTCGGATCCGTCCTTCCATACGGATTCCCCCTCTCAAACATGTAGCGATTTAGTGATTGGGGATCATAGACATTCTGAATCAGCGTATCCGGCTGTAAAAATAATCCCCAGCTTGGATTCATCTTCCTGAAATTAAAGTCGGTATCGCCAACGATAGAATCAAATTCTTTCCCTTCCGAATCAAATCTACTTACGCTTCCACCAGATAAAATTTCACCGAAAGGAGAATAGGTAGTATTTTCAATAATTGATCCAGAAGAATTAGTTACAACACCAACGCTTCCTTCAAGATCATCGTGCATAAATAGTTTAGAACCATCATTATTCAACTGTCCAACTAACTGCCCTTCGTGCTTGACATAGCCAAACTGATAACAACCTGTTGCATTCTCTACCTCAACAAAAGATTTACTCAGATAATACACCGTTTCCGCAACTTGATTGGTAGAATTATCTCCTTGTATTTTGCTTATATGCCCCGCTTAAAAAATTAAAGCTAAAAGTTACAAGATATACCCATAAGAGATTATTAATAAACGTACTGAGTAGGTGAACTGGGAGTGAAAGATTAACAATTCCCACATCTGCATATATTAGGTAAAAAAAGTTAGAATAAAATAAAACTAAAGAGATTGGGAGAAGAACAATAATCCAGCGAATAAAGAACTGTTTAGATAACAGAGATTTCTTTAAATTTAATAAATCAGAAGACGAGTAATTAATATAATTAATTACTGAGGAAGAAGCAACATAAAAACAAATTAGCATTAATCCCCAAAGAATTAGCTGTTGGTATGTATATAGATTTGGGTAATATAACAATAATTTTGTAGTGGGTTCATTTAATAGGAAGAGAGTGATACCAATCGGTAGATAAAAAACTATAAAGAGTAAGATTATAACTCCCCCCATTTTCCCGTAATGTTTCCAGTTCCTAAACTTTGTAAAATAGTTCTTACTAACAGAATTATTCGCAGTGTTAGCTGCAATATAACCCCAAGTAAAAAAAATAGGAATAAGTAAAATATTAAAAATAGCCATCACAATTAATAATTTCCAATTAAATAAAGGCTTAAGTAGACTATGCTTAAGGTCATTTCTTAGGTTTTTATTCATAATGACTTACCTCCTTTTTTATTTACTTGCCTAGGATACTTTGGTGCTTTTGGTATTTTTGGTTTAATGAGCTCAACGCTCTGGCGTTTATTTGATTTTGTTGCCAGTAATTTATTCTTTAAATTATCATTATTATCCCGATAACTTATTAAAAGCTGATTATTTTTAAATGTTGCCTTTTCTATTTTATTAATATTTGTAGATTTTAAAGAAGATGGAGTAGCTACATCTTTTAACAAATTATTTAACTGCTTATAATAGTCATTCATCTTACTTACTAATTTTGAATCTTCTTGATAGGCTTCTTTAGCAAATTCAGTATCAACATCAGAACTAACTATACTAATTCTATCTGTTTCTATTGATCTATATCCTGCCAGCACTGCAGTGAAGTCATTTTGGCTTAAAATTTCATTAGAAATAGTATCTTTTCTATTCTCTAAATAATTGACTAGCTCCGGATCTTTAGTATTATCAATAAGATCTGAGTATTTTCCTTTATAAGATTGCCATTCATAAATGGTGGGAATAAAATTTGCTAATGAGTCTAGAGGACTTGTGGAATGCCCCGTCGGATCAGTTCTCCCATACGGATTCCCCCTCTCAAACATGTAGCGATTTAGTGATTGGGGATCGTACACATTCTGTATCAGCGTAT
>CAYJQD010000034.1:0-11691 GCA_964372235.1 uncultured Methanosarcinales archaeon | reverse complement strand
CAGATGTAAAGTATATCTACAACTGGAAAAGAAATGATACACCGATCGCAGTTGTGCACATGACCTTTGACGGCGGATCAGATCCTGCTCATGCAGTAGATTATTCTGGATTAAATAATATCTATAATTCTTCGTATCAAGGTAAAACTTTAGGATACGTTGATGGGTTTAACGGTTCCGGAGGAGGGTTTTCTGTAGATGCAGACCGCTGTAACGGCGCTGCTAATGCTGAAGAATGGGATGTGAATGGAACTGTTTTAGTTGATCATAACGGAGTCCGTCTCCTCAACGATACTAATGCCAACAGGTGTGTGGCGACCCAAGATGGATATTTAGGTGTTGGTTTTATCATGTACACCAAAACAGTGGTAAGTACTCGATTTACTGCGTTCGCCAGCAACCATGAACATTTCATTTATGTCAACTATACTGCTGCTGATGGCTGGAGATATGATTCCAATACTGCCTGGACCAGCTTTACTCCTGAAGATACTGATGTTTTAGTTGCCTATGTTGATTCAAATTTAGATACGGTAACAGAATTTCCTTTCCTTCCAAATCTGACCTTAAATGGATACAATGGAAGTAGAGGAATGCTCTTTAATGGAAGTAGCGATTATGTGAATCTTACTGATGATCCAAATTTTGATTTCAGCGGAGGACCTTTTTCTATTTCAATGTGGGTAAGAGCGAATGCTACTGCTGGTACTACCGAAGTCTTGGCAGCAAAATTTCCAGGCGGGGCAAATGCAGGTTATGAATTACGATTTGTATCAGGTCAACCTGATTTCTTAATAAGAGATAGTGTAACAAGTCTTAATGCCAACAATGCCACTGCTACAGGATGGAAAGACGATAAATGGCATCATTGGGCTGCGATTTATAACGGAAGTCAAGCTTTCTTATACATTGATGGTATTTTGCGAGGAGTTAGTGCCAGCGTTGCTACTGGAAGTGTAAGCGCAGATAATGCCAATGAACTCCGATTGGGAACTCGATCGGGCGCTTCAGGAAGTGCTTTCTTCAACGGCACACTCGATGAATTTATGCTCTTTAATCGATCGCTTTCCTCTGCAGAAGTCTGGGCCTTGTGGTCAAACCAGTCTAACAGCATAGCTGCTGAAGAATTAAGAAAAGGAGACAAATGGACGGTAGAAGTTACCCCGAATACTGGAACCGCAGATGGCACCATGATGTCGCAAAGTGTCTGGATCTATCCGCCAGTTATCAATGTGTTGACTTTGAACAGCACCGATCCTCACACCAATGATACGAGTGTTAATCTTACGGCGTATGCGAATGTATCTGATGCAGATGGAGACAGTGTCAAAGTAATCTATAATTGGTTAGTTAACGGAACACCAATCGCGGTGGTCAACATGCCGTTCGAGGAAATTAATGGAACTCCCTACAACAAAACGCAGTCATCAGGATTTTGGGTCTATCATAATAATACTTGGGATTATTCCGGATTTGGATTGCATGGGAATGTTACTACTAATTCAGTCGGAGCACCTATTTGGAATCGCACTGGCGGATATGACGGAAACGGATCGTACGACTTTAGTGGAATAGTCGGCTCAATTTCGCTCGGAAACAGCAGTACGCTGAAATCAGTCTGTCGACGAGGTTGTACGATGAGTGCATGGATTAAATTAGGGGCTGGAACAGGCGCAAGCGGCAGCGGTTCGGAACGAACTATTGTATCTATGTATGCCAGCAGTGCAGTAGTGACAAATAATCAATTTTACAATATGGATATGGGACAAGTTCAAAGCGATACGTTAACATTTGAAATCTTTCATAATGGAAGCACTACTGGGGGAGCGAGCAGGACGTGTCAAGCGTCTTCTCCTAAATTACAAAATAGCACCTGGTTATTTGTTACCGGAAGGTATAATTTAACCCACACCGCAGTATTCGTCAATGGAACGCAGCTGGGAGTAGCTGCTTGCTCCTTCGCCAATATCAGTGAAGACAGTTGGATGGCAGGAAATGTCAGCACCAAAATTGGATCGAAATCATGGAATACTGATGGTTCCACCGTAGCACGATTCAACGGCACCATCGACGACGTCATGATTTTCAACCGCTCTCTCTCAGCAGAACAAATCTTCGCCCTCTGGCAGAATAAAACGAATATTATTGTTGCGCAAGAAACAGCAAGATATGAAAATTGGACCGTGCAGGCTACACCGAACGATGGAACCAGCGACGGTATATTTACTGATGGATCTATTTCCATCGCTAATGAATCGGTTCTCAACGCCAAACCTACCATTGCCTATGTAACGGTTAATACTTCCAACCTCAGCCGAAATAACACCGTGCTTAATCTGACTGCCTTCAAAGTGAATGCTACAGACGTAGATAGCATCGATAGTGTGAAATTGATTTATAATTGGTTGGTCAATAATACTCCGATTGCCGTGGTGAATATGCCATTTGAGAGGGTGAATGGAACAGATACAAATAACGCTCAAGATTATTCTGGATTAGGGAATCATGGGAATGAGTCCGGTGGAATTATTTGGAATGTTACTGGCGGTTACGATAGTAAAGGAGCGTACGAATTTGATGGTAGTGCTGTAAACAGCCGTTATCTCAATCTCGGAGACAGAGATCATTTCAAAAATATCTGTGTTAGCGGTTGTACCTTTAGTATGTGGGTTTATCCAAGAAATTTAACCTCTCAAAAAAATATTCTTGGTAGATTTAACGCTAATAACGAAGACAGATTCTTTGCAATATACACTAGTTCCAGCGTTCCCTATTTAGTCCTACACCAGAATGGAAGTGATACCCCAAAATGTCAGTCACAGAATTCTGGAGTGGAACTTATAGCTAACGCCTGGAATCATGTCGTGGCAAGATTTAATCTGACTCATAACGCAATGTTCATCAATGGAACACAGAAGTCAGTAGCACTTTGCAGCAGTCAAGGATTCACAGGAATTAATGTCACCGCGTGGGCTGATTCAGAAAAAACATTAATTGGAGCATACGATGATGATAGTCCTGTTTTTTTCTGGAACGGTACAATCGATGAAGTGATGATCTTTAATCGCTCTCTCTCAGCAGAACAGATCTTCGCACTCTTCCAAAATAAAACGAATACTACTGTGGCACAAGAAACTGCGGGAGGAGATAACTGGTCAGTACAAGTCACACCCAACGACGGAATCGAAGATGGTTTGATGAACACCTCGAATAATGTTACGATCTTGAATATAAAACCACTCATTTCTTCTCTGGTGTTGAATTCAACTAATATCTCTACCAATAATACAGATGTTAATCTTACTGCCTACGCTAATGGAACAGATACCGCTGATGGAGATTCTGTTAAAGTTATCTATAACTGGTTAAGGAATGGTACAAGTATTACTGTGTTGAATATGCCGTTCGAAGGAGTTAATGGATCTGGCAACGACAATGCGTATGATTATTCTGGATTAGGGCATAATGGATCAGAGCAGAATAGTCCTGTTTGGAATGCAACTGGCGGATATGATAACAAGGGGGCATATATGTTCGACGGCAGTACGGTTAATGATAAATATATATTCCTTGGAAATAGAAGTTCAATAAAATCAACTTGTCTGGAAGGATGTACGATTTCCGCTTGGATCTACAAAGGAATGGATTCAGACAGTAATGGCCGGCATGGTATTGTAACACGTTTTGGCGCTGGCGGTGATCAATTCTTTGCGTTTGCTATAGCAAACAGTAATAATGCGCCAGAATTTAGAATATACGAGAATAGAAGTACCAGCGGTCTCTGCCAAGCAAGCTCAGGAAAACCCATCCTTAATCAATCATGGCATTATGTTACTGCACGATATAATCTAACTCATACAGCGGTCTTTATCAATGGAACACAACAAGGGGTTACAGCTTGTTCTTTTGCAAGCGTCAATAAAACTGTTTGGACGGATGATCCAGAGCCCGTAATTATTGGGGCGTTGAGACCGGAGGCTTTAACCTGGCAATTCAACGGTACCATCGATGACGTGATGATCTTCAACCGTTCTCTTTCCAATGAACAGATCTTCGCACTCTGGCAGAATAAGACAAACATCATCACTGCACAAGAAACCACTAAAAATGAAAACTGGACCGTGCAAGCTACTCCGAATGACGGATCTTTGGATGGAACATTAGATGATGGCTCGATCGTCATCTCTGGAAACGTTAGCATACTCAACACCAAACCCATCATCTCTCCTTTGGTATTAAACTCCACTAATCCTCGAGCTAACCACACCGGAACACATCTTATCGCCTATGCCAATAGTTCTGATGCTGATAGTGACGATGTGAAAGTGATCTATAACTGGCTCAGGAATGATACGCCTATCGCGTTACTGAACATGCCCTTTGAAAGAATTAACAATTCTGATACCGATAATGCCTGGGATTATTCAGGATATCAGCATAACGGTTCTGTAGTCGGCGCAACCTGGAATGCCTCTGCTGGATATGACGGGAAGGGAGCGTACTTATTTGATGATAACGGAGATTACATCGAACTTACCCAGCATCTCTCAAGATTAGAGGGGCTTAACGCCGGAACTATCTCCCTGTGGTATCGGTCCAATGACTCTACTTCCAATGGTGATTACCTGCTTACCATTACCGATAAAGATGTTTCTACTGATTTAATGGCATTCATCGTGGGGCCGACTACCGGCGCATATACTGATGAAGGACTTAACTTCTTGGTCATAAGAGGAGGCACCACTGTTCTAAGTATGTATGTCCGTGAAGGGGAAACCAAGTTCAAAGACCTGCAGTGGCATCATCTTGCGGTGGTCACCGGCGACGGAGATAATAGGATGTATATTGACGGAGTGCGAAAGCCTCTTACCTTCGGAGCTGGAAGCGTCGCTACGAATGAATTCTCTAACATCAATAATCCGGATAAATCCTTTATAGGAAGGTATCATGTCGGAGGCACAGCATTCGATAGCGCAGGAAGACGTGACGATATCCTTATCTTCAACCGTTCTCTTTCTGAAGAAGAGGTTGTTGCTCTCTTTAACAATAGGACTGATAAGATAGTATCACGAGAATTGTTGGTGGCAGAAAACTGGTCGGTGGAAGCGACGCCGAATGATGGGTCTGAAGATGGAACGACAGCGACTTCAAATAATGTTACTATTTTAGCCAACACTGTCCCTTCCATCACTTCCTTAGTGCTTAACAGCACCATCGCGTACTTAAACAGTACAAACCAAAATCTTACTGCCTATGCCAATAAAACTGACCTCAATAATGATTCAGTTAAAATAATCTATAATTGGCTTAGGAATGGGGTTTCCATCACACCCTTGAATATGCCCTTTGAAAGAATTAATGGGACTAATACTAACAACGCCTGGGATTATTCAGGCCGATCTAATACTACGAATGGCACCGTCTCGGGAGCGACCTGGGTCGAAGATGCAGGATATGACAGCAAGGGAGCATACCGATTTGATGGAATTGATGATTTCATCGGTTCTGTCGGTAACCTTTCTGATTATAGTTTCGTTCAGAATACGGGTAACTTCACGATAGAGGGATGGATAAAATTAGCTGATTACACTCAGAACAGTCTACAGTCTATTGCTGGAAACACTCCTACGACGGCAGAGAAAGGATTTTTGTTTTATTACGAAAATCGTACCGGCGGTTTGGGACATAACCATCTTGCATTAACCCTCAATAGGGGAGTTGCGGCTACATACGCAGTGTATGCTAACAGTTCAAACTTTGTAATTGTTGATAACAATTGGCACCATGTTGCAGTGGTAGGAAATGGCACCAATGTCACTTTTTATGTTGATGGAATCGATGTCAGCGCAAATGGAACGATTAGTAATATGCCTACGGGAAATGCCAACAGGGTGTTGAATATTGGAAGATACAACGGAGCTACTCCAGCAGGATATTTTAATGGAACTATCGACGAACTGCGCATCTGGGAAAAAACGCTTTCTTCCCAGCAGATCTGGACTATCTTTTCCAACCGGACTGATCGGATTGCCTACAATGAAACCACGGCGGGAGAAAACTGGACTGTTGATGCTATTCCTAACGACGGGTTAGCAGACGGAGCGATGGTGCGCTCCAATCAAGTCATTATTACTGGATTGGCCAATTCCAAACCGGTAATAACCTCTTTGTACCTTAATACCACTAACCATGCGCTGAACGACACTTCGACTAATCTTACAGCACTTGCTAACACGTCGGATGCTGAAGGTAATTCTGTCAAGATAATTTACAACTGGATACGAAAAGATAAAACGATCACTACGCTGAATATACCGTTTGAAGGGATCAATAAAACGACGGGAAGTATCGGGAATGCCTGGGACTATTCTGGCTTAGGGAACAACGGTTCTGAAACCAACGGCGTATTGTGGAGCGCCACTGGCGGATACGACGGGAAAGGAGCATATATTTTTGATGGTATCAATGATCGCATCCACGTCGAAGGGACCAATGAAACTTCCAGAAACGTCAGCCAGTTCGCCTGGGTTTACTTAGTAGGAGGATGTCCGGGCGGACGATGTTCTATCATAGGCCAGCACTTCCCGCATGCCGGTAATCATCTTGAAGTGGTCAGCGGTCAAGTTCAGGTATATGGATATTTATGGAGCACCCCTACCTGGGTTGTTGGAGGAACAGTCAATAATAATCAATGGCACCACGTTGGGTTTACCTATCACAGCAATACCACGGAAGGAAATATTACTCTGTATGTTGACGGTCTTCCTGTTACCTCGCAGCAAAGTGCGGCTCGGAGCGGAAACATGGCTGTACGTGGTATCTTAGAAATTGGTGCCATCAACAATGGAGGAAGAGAATGGAACGGAACGATCGACGAAGTATTGATTTTCAACAGAAGCTTATCTGCAGAAGAAATCAAGTTGCTCTGGGCAAATCAGAGCTTGAATTTTTCAGGAAGAGATGTGGCTCATGGCGAAAACTGGAGCGTGCAAGCTACGCCGAATGATGGATTAGAAGATGGGGTTATGTTGACTTCCAATAATGTGACCATCAAAGGAAAACCTATCATTTCTCCTCTGATTCTCAACACTACTAACCTGAGCTCCAACAGAACCGAAGTCAATCTTACTGCGTATGCGAATGCGTCAGATCTCGATGGTGATTCAGTGAAAGTGATCTACAACTGGCTCAGGAATGATACTCCCATCGCTACCTTAAATATGCCGTTCGAAAAGATCAATGGAACAAGCACAGACAATGCCTGGGACTATTCAGGGTTTGAAAACAATGGTTCCCAAGAAAACGCTACCTGGAACGCGACCGGCGGGTACGATAGCAAAGGAGCATATGAATTTCAAGGTATTGATAATAATTATAATCAACGTATCAAGATTCCTTTTAATGAATCGTTTAACTTAACAGATAAACCATTCACAGCCATGGCTTGGATAAAACATCACACCGCGGCTACTTCTGGTGATACGGTCATTTGTCAAGGAAGTGCTTGCGGAAGTTGTTTAGGTAGTTACAGCATACAAATAAAGTCTGATGGTAAATTCCAATTTCAGACTTATAACACAACACAGGCTTGTGGAAGCGAAAATGGGCTTACCCAATTAGACAGCAGTTCATCAATCTCTGCAGATAAGTGGACTCATGTCGCAGGAGTATATAATGGAACTAATCTTCTAATGTATGTTAACGGTCTGTACGAAACCACTATTGCCGCGAGAAGACCTATCTATACCATCAATGCTCCTATTTACATCGGCTGGGGGCACGCGGTCTTCCACTGGAACGGAACCATCGATGAAGTAATGGTCTTTAACCGTTCCCTCTCGTCAGATCAGATCTTCAGAATTTTCAAGAACGAAAGTTACAGTATAGTGCTGAATGAAACGAGCAAAGGCGAAAACTGGACCATAGAGGCAACTCCCAATGACGGAACGTATGATGGGGAGATGGTAATTTCAAGTAATGTTACAATTTTAAACACCAAGCCAGTGATCACAGTTCCAGTGATACTTAATTCTACTCTCCTTACCAGAAACGGCACCGATAATAACCTCACTGCGTATGTCAATTATTCTGATGCAGATAGTGATTCAGTAAAAATCATTTACAACTGGCTCAAAGATGATAAATCGTTTATGCTGGTGAATATGCCGTTTGAAGGAATGAATGGAACCGCCAATGGAACGAGAAATAATACGAGAGATTATAGTGAATACAACAGTCCTACTTCTATAATTGAAGTAGGCAGTCCTTTCTGGAACGGTTCTGGCGGCCACGATGGAAAAGGAGCATATAACTTCGACGGTTCCACGCAATTTGTTTCTATAAAAAATGAAAGCTTGTTTGATTTCAAGAATTTCACCTATGTAGTATGGTATAAAGCAGATACGAATTCTGGTTTTGATACCATGATCGATGTTGATACTGATAAACAGTTCTTAGGTTTCAGTGGGACATCGTATATCTTATATGGGCGATGTACAGGAAATCCTACGCATGGAACCTCTAAGCTGAATGTATGGACTATGCTTACCTTGGTAGTTAACGGATCAAGTTATTACTTATACGAAAACGCTACCCTGATCGGCAGCGGCAGCGGCTGTTCTGCCAGCATTGATGGAACGTATCTGAATATCGGAGCAGGAGCAACCTCCGGTCCGGGCGGCGCGGGAGATGAATTCTTCGACGGACACCTCGATGATATCAAGATCTTTAATTTCAGCCTCAGTGCAGAACAGATTTCCGCTCTATATCTTAACAAAACCAGTGAGATAGCCAGCAGTACTCTTTCCTTCTTTCCTTCGTCTTTACAAAACTGGAGCGTGGAAGCCACGCCTAACGACGGAACAGAGGACGGACTGACAATCTCTTCCAATAACGTCACCGTCAGAGATCTGACGGGCCCGGAAATTAGGATATTCTCTCCCACCGCCAACCATACTAACCTCAGTTCAGGAAGCATGATTTTAAACATTAGCGCTGCAGACGTAAGCGGTGTCACTTCCTGCAGTTATTCTGTCAATGATGGAGTAACGAACTTTACCCTCAGAAGTTGCAGCAGTGAGAATTATATCATCCCTGGAAAAGGATATTCCCTTAACGTTACCATCTATGCTCTTGACGGCGCTAACAACGTCGGAAAAACGATCGTTACCAACGTTACGGTAGGGGCTGTACCAAATATAAGCGCTATAACCTTGAGAACAACAGACCTGACTAAAAATGATACCACCACCAACTTAAGTGCTGTCCCTACCGTGAATGAAGGAGATGGTGATACACCGAAAGTGATCTACAACTGGTACATCAACAATTCTCCGCTGATGGTTTTGAATATGCCGTTTGAAAGGCTTAACGGCACGAATGGCAGCAACGTCAAAGATTATACTGGCCTCAACCCGGTAGGAAAGATCTCGGAACTTGGAGGAGTTGCCTGGAATGATTGCGGCGGCTTTGATAATTGAGGAGTATATCACTTTGATGGCTCTAACGACTTTATCTCCGTTACTAATGAATCTCTCTTTGATTTAAAGAACTTCAGCTTTGTGGTGTGGATTACCGCAGAAAGCACGAGCGCTGGCTGGCACACTATACTAGATGTTGATACAGATAAACAACTCTTGGGAAGAAACGGAGCCAATTATGCTATCTTTGGACGATGCGGAACAGTCACTCCCGGAACAGTAAAGGTCGGCATCCCTACCATGTTAACTTGGGCAGTAAATGGATCAACCTACCAACTTTATGAAAACACGACAGTAATTTCAAGCGGATCCGGTTGCTCTGGTGGTGTGGATGGAACATATTTAAACATCGGAGCAGGTTCTTCAAATGGAGTAACACCAGATGAACTTTTTGATGGCTATATCGATGATATAAGAATTTTCAACCTCAGCCTGACTGCGGAACAAGTTTCCGCCTTGTACTACAACCGAACTAATGAAACTGCCAGCAGCATGCTCTTTGTTTCACAGAACTGGAGTGTTGATGCTACGCCAAACGACGGCTACGATGATGGAAATACTATGAGATCGAATAATGTTACCATCAAAGCAGTTGCCGGAGGAGCAAATACGCCTCCTCCTGCTCCCGTCTTAGTTTCACCAGCAAATCGAAGCACTACCACCTCTAGAACACCTACGTTCATCTGGAATAACTCCGTTGATGCGGATAGTAATCCCAACATCAGCTATCGCTTAGAGATCGATAACAACATTCTGTTCAATAATCCAGAAGTCAACGTTACAGGCATCATAAATACTACCAATGATAATACCACCTACACCATCAGTACAGAACTTGCTGTAGACACCACTTTCTTTTGGAGGGTGTTTGCCTATGACCAGACAGATTACAGCACTACTGCCAACGTAGGTAACTTCACGGTACAATCTCTCCTTTCCATCAACATCACCAACAACTTGGTGGCCTTAGGAACGTTAGCTCCAGGTGCAAATGTCAGCACGCCTGCCAATGCCAACCCCTTCCGGGGAGAAAATGTCGGAAACATTGTCGCAAATATAACTGTTACCGGAACACCATTCTTCACGGCGGTTGGTATGCCCTCCAGCTTTTACCGCTTCAAGATCAGAGCTAACGAAAGCGGTGCATTCAACACGACTGCTTCAGCTACAGAATGGAACGAAACGAACAGCACGCTCAACGCAGGTGTATTCCATGTCGTCAACCTGGACTGGCATAGTGTCAGCAATGATTTCCTGACAGATTTAAATATCTCCGTGCCTGGAAACGAATCAGCGGGAAGTAAAACCTCCGAAATAACCTTTACCATAACTGGCTAATGAAATATAGAAAAAAGACAAAATGAAGAAAGCAAAAATAGTAATGTGGATATTGATGATTTTAATCATCCTCCAGATAGTTGCTGCCATAGGTGTTAGACCAGCAAGGACAAATATTGCTGTAGATGAATTCGAAGAAACCAACATCAAGGTCGATGGAAAGTTATGGGTGGTTAACAACGACCAACGGGAATTTACCGTCGATGTGTATGAAGATGGAGAGATGGCTGAATTTGTCAAAATAAAAACAAATCCTAAAAAAATAACCTTCCGTCCCGAGGATGAAGCTAAAGAGGTGGACTTCGAGATTAACTTCAAGAAGGAAGATCTACCTCCTGGTACTTCCACTGCCTTCATTGTAGTCGAAGAAAAATTTGGGGACGCGCAGGACAATACTGTCTCTTCAAAGATCCTTTTGAAACATAAGATCACTTTTAATGGCCCATATCCTGATCTTTATATTGAAGGATCGCTCAATTTCCACGAAAAAGGTGATGAGATCGAATTGGTCGCAGAGGTGAAAAACCTGGGAAAAAATGACATAAACAAAGTTCAGACTAAATTTTACGTCAACGACAAAGAACAGAAAGAGCAAGCGTTGGAGACTCAGACGGAAAGCCTTAAAACAAAAGAGACCAAGCTGCTCACTGCCACTATAGAGAAAGATAATTTTCACGCTGCAGTGCAATATGAAGTGTCAGCCATCACCAAATATGATGATCAGACCTTGGAATTGTACAAAACCTTGCTGATCGGAAAACCGGAAGTTGATATAACTTATTTTGACATATATTTGGTAGCATACAAGGTCAACCAATATACTCTCGATCTGCTCAATAAATGGAACCAGCAGATCCGCAACGTCTATGTCGAT
>CAYJQD010000033.1:0-11828 GCA_964372235.1 uncultured Methanosarcinales archaeon | reverse complement strand
AGGAAAGCATCTACGCTATAATTAACCTTATGCCTACACAAACCATACCAAAACCACCCAAGACTCCAGAGCCTGTGGTTTATGATCCAAGAAAAAGCCTTGAGGGTTACCCAAATACTCCTGAAGATAAAAATTTTGTCTTAAAGGTTAAAAATGCCAGACCAAAACTTTTCAGCGAATCAAAATTCTCAGGCACCATTAAAAAACCTCTTACAACTACAGAAAAAATCTGGTATGCACATCTGGAAGCCGGAGATCCTGGAAAAAAAGGCTCGATAATCTATGTAAAACCGGATTTACTTCTTATTCAGGATGCAACTGGAAAGCTTTTACTACTTCAGGCAGAACTTTTATTTACACTGCTTGAAAAAGAACAGTCAGATATTCTTTCAGTTCTTTATTATGACCATAATATAAAAGTAGATTTTGGAATTGAACAAGCTATAATTCAGGACAAAGAAGGGATTAAGTTTTTAGGTACCAGTTCCAGCAAACGTGGAGTGATCTTTTCACTTCCCGGAAATGGAATCTGTCACAGAGTTAGCGACGAGTATTTTGATTTGCCTGGCGGGATTTTATTTGGGTCCGATTCTCACACACCGACTGCAGGTGGAATGGGAATGTTTGCTGTAGGAAAAGGCGGCTGGAGCATAGCTAAATCACTAGCCGCAGGACTACCAATGCCCGTAGACAGAAATCCAATAATTGGTGTCCATTTAAAAGGCTCCCTCCCTGATGGAACCGAACCTAAACAGATTGTCCAGCTTTTGAACAGAGACATAATAAGGCTCTTTGGAAATGAAGGGAATGGAAGTTATATAGAATTTTTTGGAGAAGGTGTTCAGTCTGTTTCAGTAGTAGGCAGAAGTTCCATTACAAATTCCCTTGTAGATGGCGGAATGGGAACAGGATTATTTCCCGCTGATGAGCTGGTAGCAAAATATCTGGAATCCAGAAATCGTCCTGAGTTAGCAATATGGGTTAGAAAAAATATAAAAGATTTAACTCCTGATCCAGAAATCTTAAAAGATCCAAAAAAATATTACGATAAAGTTCTTGAATATGATTTATCAAAAGAATTACATCCAGCTTTAGCTATGCCAGGAAATCCAAAGAATGTTTTTTACCTGGATGAAATACCGAGCATAATTAAGTTTATAAATGAAGAGATTTTAAATAATCATGAGAATTTTCTAACAAATGGAAAAGCAGATAAATCTAAAATAAAAACTTTTGTAGAAACACAAGGTGCTAAATCTTTAAGAGCAACCCCGATTGAAACCCTTACTAATTTTGTTATTCAGGAAGTTGATGTAAAAAAAGGTTATTCAAAGAGAAAATTAAATCTTGAGATTTCATCAGGAAGTATTGGAAGCTGCACACATTCAGGGAAAGATGATATTGAAGCTGCTGTCTGGGCAAATATCCAGCTGGCAAAGAATAAAGCAAAAAGAAAATCTCCTGTAAGTGTTACGTACGGTTCCCGCGACGGATGGTTATCTGTTCAGTCAAATAAAACAGTACAAGACCTAATTAATGAAGGACATTTGATTTTACTCGACAGTGCTTGTGGACCATGCATTGGAATGGGTTTTGCTCCTGAGGTTGACAGTGCAAGTGTAAGATCTTTTAACAGAAACTTTATGGGGCGTGCCGGGAATAAAGAAAAAATAGATCAGGTTTATTTAGTCAGTCCTGCTGCTGTAGTATATCTGGCTGCATGCGGAAGATTTGATGCATATGATCCAAAAACAAGAACATTTTCTATAAAAGATGAAAATGGGAAAGAAATTAAAGTTGCTTTATCAAATCCTGCAAATGAAGCTAAATTAACCCCTATAGTTTCAAATGATTTTAATAATCCTGACGGAGAAAGACCGGCATTTATTCTGCCTTCTCCTAAGGAAAAAGCAAAGGTATTGCCAGCAAGATTTATCCCTCAATACCAAGCAAAGACTCCACAGGAGCAAGGAAAATTAGAAGAGGATTTCTTTAATTTTACCAAATATGTTTCATTAAAAGCAGAGCAGGATTACAAAGTCAAAGTTTCTGAAGAAAATGGAACCATCTATTTGCGGCCGACAGAAACATTTGCTTACCTACGAAACGGGGAAATATCTGCTTCTTGTCCTTCCACACAGAAATTTACCAGAACGTATCGCCACGGCTCTCCAGAGCTAACGATGGATTTAGAATTCATTATCGATGGAAAGAAATTTATTCTTGCCAATTATAGTAGATTAAGTGCTTAAACTATGGTAAAATTCATCCCTAAATATTTTGCGGAAACTCCTAAGCAGCAAGGAAGGCTGGAAGATAAGTTTTTAGAATTCGCTAATCATGCTACTTTAATCTCCCGAGTTGATTACAAAGTCCACGTTTCTGAAGGTAAAGAAGGGATCTATTTGCGTCTTGAAAACCCTGTACATCATCTGAGAGACCTTGACATCGGGATCGACAGCGTCGGAAAAGATGGAAAAACAGCTGCCGTCTCTGTACAAACAACCCTAGAAAGAGGTATTGTTGGTATGGTAGCAAAAATCAACGGAACCACGTACATAATTCCCGAGATCCATAAATTTTAAATTTTGAACACACTTCTTTAGGTGATTGGAATTTTATTTAAAATACAACCAATATAGAAAAATAAATAATTCTTAATCACTCCATAAATCGTCTCATCGCAGGATGCATATCCATCATGTGCTGCTTGGCAATTTCTTCGTACAGCTTATAGATGATAGATACTGTCAACACAATGCTTGTTCCATTTGCCAATGCTCCGGTCAAATCTGCTAACGCTGCCAACAATCCAATCGCCGCACCACCAACAATAGTTAATGGCCAGATATATCTATCCAATACCATTTCTAAGACACGTTCATCCCTTCGAAAGCCAGGTATCTGTAATCCTGAAGCAAGAATCTGTCGAGCTTGGCTTTTCGCGTCCATATTTGCTGTCTGCACCCAGAAGATACTGAATACCACTGCTCCGATAACCAGAGCCAGCGTATACACTAAGCCTTGTAACAATAACGAAGGAACAAATGCTCCTCTAATGATACTTCCAACTATATCTGGAGGACTTAGCCAATACACTAAACCGCTTGCCGGAGCATTTCCTGAAAAAGTACCTAAAATTGGATGTCCCCATTTTTCAAAAAGGGTAGCAAACAATTGCACGTTTGCCAACAATGCGGCCATCAAGATAACTGGAATGTTGGAAGTATAAAAGAAATTTAATGGCCAGCGTATTCCTTGTCCTCGTACTCGACCAAAGGACAAAGGAATTTCTACTTTCATAGATTGAGCATAGACGGAAATGCCAAATACTAATAGCGTAGAAAGAACTGCTGCCAATTGCAAGCTTGCTGTGGTTACATCTCCACCAACGATAGATTGGAAAAATGCTGGAATTGCTCCTGCAGAGATATCTGGATTAGTTGGCGAAGGAAGGAAGTTAAACATTCTGATAAACAACTGCTGGGAAACTCCAGCCGCAATAAACAAACTTATTCCAGAACCAAAACCCCATTTGCTTACTACTTCGTCCATAAACATAATCATGATTCCGCCTAAAATCAACTGAAAAATAAGCAACATTTCCAATTGCGCATACAGTGGAGTCCCTGTCAAAGATGCAGATGGAGCTAAACCGCCCATTAATACATAAATTGCTGCTTCAAAGATTACAAAGAAGATCGCTAATATTTTCTGCAAACCCTGGAACTTCTTCTTTCCTTCCGGTGTAGTCAGATCCAGCTTCAACATCCCAGTGCCTGCGAGCAGCTGCAATACAATAGAGGAAGTCACTAATGGACCTATACCCAAAGAAATAATGCTTCCAAAAGAGGCACCTAAAATTATCGATAAGAATTCAAACTGTTGTAACGCGTTTTCACCTAATCCATATAAGGGAATAAATCCTAGAACGAAGAAAAATAATAGAATCACTAAAGTCCATTTCAACTTCTCTTTGAAAGAAAGGCGCTGTTTTGGTCCTTTCACCTCAGGAAGCGTTGAGATTATTTTGTCAAGGAAAGACATGGTATGCTAGCTCTCAATTTTCTTCTGAGGCAGAACCAGAAGTGATTACTTCTCCGCCCGTAGTAGCAACCTTTTCTGCCGCTCCTGCGCTGCACGATTCCACCGTCAGTTTTAATTTAACAGGCGTTGAACCGGTACCCAACAATTTGTTGAATCCTAATCCTGCTAAATCGATAGCATAAACATTTCCTTCTTTATGAGCTTTTCCTTGTTTTACTAATTTTGCTACTCTATCAGAAGTAAAATAACCAATATTGATTGCTTTAACCACAGTAGTATTTTTGGAAGTAAATCCCCGCCTTCCTAAAATATGGCCAGCTTTCACATACTTCATCTTCATGTGACCTGCTCGCTTCCCTGAACCAGCGTTACCTCTCCCACCGCGTGAACCTGCGCCACGGCGCTTTTTACGAGCTCCGCCGCCATGGGTGCTTCCGCCCCGGTACTTAGTCACTTTCTTTCGTTTGTAGGTTACCATGATGATTTCACGTTGATTACAACATCCTCCTCACTAAATCATTCATCTTTTCGCCTCGGTCGCCAAGAGCGCCGCCGATTTTGAATGATCTTTTGACGCCATTTCGGCCGAATCCTTTCCGTGGAGGGTTCAAGGCAAAGTAGCGCTTATACTTCTTCCCATTCACTTCCATAGCCTTACCACGGCCATCCAAAAACTGTCCGCGCTTCTGGACTAATTCTGCAAAGGTAGCGTCATCAATTGGACCCCAGGTCACGTAATCTTTCACTTTAAACAACATACCTTTGTATGCAGGGGTGTCATCAACAACGACACAATGATTTTTACGATGCAAATTTAGCATCATCAAGGTTTCTTTGACAGGTTTAACGACTTTAACCATCCCTCTGACAAGTACAACTGCCAATTTTCCTTTTGATGTTTTATGAGCTTGAGCCATTTTTTGTAACCTTATGCTACTATTTTCTCTTCCGTTTCTTTCATTTTTCCCTCAACTACTGCTAATTTTCCTACATGTTGAGGTTGTACTTTAACTTCTGATAATTTCTTCAATGCATCAAGCAAAGCGAAAATTAAGTTAGGCTTAGTGCCGGTCTGACCACTGGTCTTACTCCAAATATCCTTGATTCCGGCCATTGCCAAAATTTTAGCACATTCCTTCTCAATGCATAATCCTTTTCCTTGCGGCGCAGGCATCAATTTAACTCGTACTGAACCGCAACGTCCTTCAACTGCAAAGGGAATTGAGTTAGGCTCAGTAGCACCAGCTTCCCAACTGCCGCATCCTCTTCTAACTCGGATTAAATTTAATCTTGCTGCACGTTTAGCCTTGTCTCGAGCTGGAACAGTTTCCTTACTTTTGCCCATTCCTACCCCTACATAACCATTCCGATTTCCAATGACTGCACATACTTTAAAGTGAATCTTGTTGCCTTCTTTGGTTTTCTTTTGAGTTTGCTTGAAGATACGCCGCTGACCGCCGCCAAACTTACCTTTAGCTTGACCAATTAGAAGTAAATCTTCTTCCAGATTTGGCAAAAGGCAATCAACTATTTCTGCTTCCATGATCTGATAACCTTTATTGAAAATTTCATCAATATCAGTGATGGCTCCTTCTTTTACCATCTTACCTAGAGCAGTCTTTGGTTTCCAGTCTTTTTCCGGAGCTGGAACTGACTCGATCTCCTTCACAACTAATTCTTCTGCTCCGGGTAATTCGTCTTCTGCCATTGTTTTCACATTATTTTATTGGTTTATTTTGATAGAGGATTTTGATTTTCAAAATCCTTCTTTGAAGGCGGCTAGGCCTTCAATAATTTTTGTTTCACTTGCGTGAACGTTGAGCTCATGCTTTGCGGCGCCGCATTACTTTTTAAATATTGCGCAAACTGCACTTTATTGTCTTTCACTTTGCTCGCGTAATCTTGGATATGTGCTCCTTGGATTTTTTTGTCGTCGGGGAATAAACCTTCTCCCCCATGCGGGACCTTGGCCCCTGCATCAAGAGCTCCTTTCAGGAAAGCATAATACTTCCCTCTATGCAAAGGCGATTTGAATCCAGTATCGAAAATCATTTCTCCTTTGTACTTTTTCTCTGCAACTTTTTTTCCGAACATGAAGCCGGTTAAATATGCAGCAGGTACATTTTTACAGGAGTACAACCATCCATGCTTGCGGAGAGTAGTTGAATCAACACCAACTAATACTTTATCTCCTTTGGGGGTGAATTCTACCAATTGTGCTATTACTCTTTTATTAGTGAAACGTACCACTAATCTGCCCTTGCGAGACAATAATAGCTTTAAGCGCTTCAAATAATTAGTTTTGTTTTCGCGCTTTCTGCGGTACAGTACGGTTCGAGGTTTTTGTGCTACCATTTTATTCTTACTTATTGCCCCCTTCGATCAAGTGGTGCTCTTTGAGATATAACTTAATGTGACGCCGGTTTCTGAAATATCCACCTTTTGATTTTGTGTATAGTAAACGGTAATTTACGGTGGAAAGCAGATTCTTATCACGAAGCTCTTTCAATAATTCCCGTTGCGCTCTGATTCTCTCGACCCATTTTTCTTTTCTGGTAACGATAGAATGCTTGGATCCTTTCCTGCTTCCCTTACCGCGCTGTCTTCCTTTTCCTTTTTGTTCAGCGATCTTGCGTGCTCCGCCACGTGAATGTTGGTTAACTTTTGCTTTGGAAACTTTTCCGACTGCAATCAGTCCGCGCATGTCTGAGCGAGTAATTGCTTTCTGAATATCATCTAAAGCATCCGCAGAAAAAACTACTTTCTTTGGTGAAACATTCAGGATCTTTGCCGCAAGTTTCTTTTTATTATTCATGGTATTGCCTTTTGATTCTTAGCTGTTTTTATTGCCTTTTAGTGATCGTCTTCTCCATCATATCGTGTTCTTTCTTAGCGTGCTCTTCAGCAGTTTCTTCTGCTGCTTCTGTCTTCTTCTTTTCTTCTTTTTCTTTTCGAGCCAGCTCTTCCGCTTTCTTTTTCTTCTGCTCTTCTTTCTTTGTAGCTTCAGCTGCTTTTCTTTTCCGTGCTTCTTTCCTTTCTTGAAATTCTGAAACCAATTTTTGGGTAGCAGCGCTTGCATCCTTGACGTTAAGCAAAGTAATCTTCTTTTGCTGTGCCAATTCTAACAATGACAATCTTTTCTTGTTTCCTATCGTAGCAGCAACAATAGCTCCTTGCGTTTTTGGATTCAGTAATTGAAGCTCTTGTAAATTTCGAACTACTACCATTTCTAAACCGGATGAATGTAATCCACGTACTGCTGCCGGGGCTCCATAGCCAGGATTAGGCATTGCAGGTCTGCCGCAATGCATCTGACGTACTTTGGAATGTCTTCCTCGTGGGAATCTCCAACGAACCTTAACGCCGGCATTAAAATTTGATTCTTTAACCACAAAGGCTGGCTTCTTCATTTCCTTTCTCAGTTTTAGTAATTGTTCTTTAGTCATGGTATTATGCTTTCATGCTTTTGTCTGCTTTTTGAGTGATATAACATCCGTCCTGGAAAATACGTCGATCGCGATTAGTGATTCTGCAGGCGCTTTCGATTTTTGCTGCGGTCTGCCCAGCAACCTCTTTATCTGCGCTGGATACAACAATTTCTTCTCCAGCGACTTTTACTTCTGCTCCTTTCATAAGCTCAACTTTTCGAGGTACTGCTTCTCCTAAAAAGTTCTTGATAACCAATTCATTTCCTGCCACGGAAACGCTCATCGGGAAGTGACCTGAACAGATCTTTAATTTGTAGACATATGGCTCTTGAACACCTTGAACCATATTGATGATATGGGATTCAAAAGAACCAATCATGGTCTTCTCTCTCTTGGTCGCCTTAGGAGCAAACAATACAACTTTGTTCCCTTCCACAGACATATTTATTTTTGGATGGACAAAAACTCTGCTTACTTCTCCCTTTGGACCTTTGATCTTCAAGAGATTACCCTCTAGCTGAGCAGTTACGCCCGCCTTCAGTTCAATCTCCCGCGTCAGATCGTCTTTCATGGTATTTTTGAATTGTAAAACGTAAGCCTAATAGCAGTAGGCGATCAATCTTCCTCCAGTCTGTTTGTCTTTAGCTGAATTATGAGTAACTAATCCTTGAGGAGTGGACACTACAATGATACCAAAGTCTTTTGCTGGCAGGTATCGCTTCTCCCACTTTTCAAATTCATGTTTAGCAGTGGAAAACCGCGGCTTGATAACACCGCACTTGTTGATGTTTCCTAAAAGATGTATTTTCAATACTCCACCTTTTCCATCATCTAACTCTTCGAAAGAGCCTATATATCCTTGTTCATTCATGATGGTGAAGACTCTCTTGATGATAGACGAGGCTGGCTTGATCAGTACTTCACGTTTCCCTACTTTCTCCGCGTTGAGTATTTTTGCCAACGCAGCCGCCAATGGATCGTTAAACATTTTTTGTTACCTCATTAACTGTATTTCTTGAACCCGATTTCAGGGCCCATTTCCCGGAAACATTGTCGGCAGATATGTAAGCCATACTTGTTTATATGTCCCCGTGTCCGTCCGCAGTTGCGACATTTTCGCAATGCAATCCCGCAGGATCTTGGTTTAGGACTGTTGAATTTGATGTATTTCGCTTTCTTGACTGGCTTATTATCCAGTTGCGTGAATGCTTTTTTGTAGTCGCTGGTAGCCATCTTATTGAACCTCTACTCCTAATTGCTTGACGAAGGAAATAGCTTCTTCCTTAGTGATGCGATGATTCTTTCCGACTGGAGTTGTTTTTATTGTTCTTTTCCTAACTCTGAATCCAGGACGTTCTAAAGTCACCGCTGCTTCTAGTCCCATGATTCTCAAGTCAGGATCGTACTCTAAACCAGCGATGTCGATGTATTCTGGAATTCAGAAGGAAAAAATTCCTTGATTGTCAAAATTGCGCTGTTCTAAGACATTATCCTTAGCTGCTACTAAGCGCTTCAAGAGCTGCTCGCAATCCTTTCGTACCGTAACTTTGCAGCCGATAGCTAAACCAGGACGCAATCCCCAACCAGGGATACGCTTCTTTGTTTTTGTTTCAACTGGTTTAGTGGAAGTGATCTTGTTCAAGAGCTTAAGACCTTTCTTAAGCATCTCTTCATTCTTTCCCGCACCAACATTTAGAGTGATCTTCTCGATGCGAATTCCCTTCATGGTATTGTTTGCGGTTTTCATTTTTTGAGTTTGATTTTATTTATTCTAAGCTAATTTCTGCTTCTTTATCTCCTACTACGAATAGATATGCTTTTGCCGTATCAACGTCGGCACCCTCCATGGTGTATGTTGCTTCCACACCTTTGACATCCTTCAATACTCCCACATCACCGGCGTGCTTACCCTTGATAAGGAACACTTTTGCTCCTTTCCTTGCGGAAAGGACTTTTGATACTTTTATCTCTGGAAGATGCAGCAGGAAAGTATCTCCAACCTGAGCTTTTGCGTCACTAACGATGTTTCTTCCGTCGTGAAGATTAAATTGGATTTTCCCACCCTTCAACGCAGTTTTACCGACGACTTTAGCCAGCTTAACAGAAGCTTCCTTAGCCTCAATTTCAGCCAAGCGCAATCTTCCTTTTTTATCCAATAACATGCGATATTGCTTCTTGAGCTTAGGGACGGAAAGGACATCAAAGAGACCAACGATAAAGCGGTGATCAGTCCGAGCTACACCATCTACTAAGACTTCTTTATTGTTAACGATCTTTCGGGCTTCTCCCATCGTGGAAGCTAGTTTCAATTCATCGCGCAAGAGCAAGCCTAAAGGCATTCCATACTCTAAAGAGTGAGCTCCTGGACTAGGACGAAGAGTGAATACTTTTGTCTTTCTTGGTACAAACCATGTTTTTGGTGCAGCGATGAGTTTTAAGTGATTCTTCATTTTATTTCACCTTGTGAAATGATTGAAAATGTTTCATTTTCATTTTTTGTCTCCGCTTGATTTTGCTTTGGTTTCTTTAGCCGGAGTTGATTTTTGCGCCTTTTCTTTTCCAGCTTTACGTCTTTTGTCAGCCATCTCTAAGGCCACGATCATCAAATTTGATGGTTGGAATGCTACAGGAATTTTAGTTCCGTTCTTCTTGGTATATTCGATACCGGTCACAAAAACTTTTCCTCGCTTCAACAATACGCGATCTACTTTCCCTTCTTGTTTTCTGAATTTGCCACGTACTACTCGTACTTTGTCACCTTTGCGAACTTGCATCGCCCTGGTTCCCTGCTTCTGTCGCAAATCCTTAGACAGATGAACGTGAACTAATTTTTGTCGTACATGGAGAGGAGCATTGTATCTAAACTTGCGCTGTTTGCGCGGTTGAGTGCTTCTCTTCCAATGGGTTGAAAATGTTTTTTTGGTCATTGTCTTAGATGATCATGCTCGCTACTTTTGCTACCGCTGGCCAACGCTCAGCAACTTCTTTTGCGATCGGGCCTTTGAAAATGGTTCCCTTAGGGTTTCCTTTTTCATCTTTCAAGACTACGGCAGCATTATCTTCAAATTTGATTCTGGTCCCGTCTGCGCGCCGGTATTCTTTGCGCTGCCTGACGATGACCGCATATACTACTGTCTTTCTCATCTCTAATTTTCCTTTCTTGACGGAAGCCATAACTAAATCGCCTACACCAGCAGAAGCAACTCGTGCTTTAACTGTCTTCGATCCAACGACGGAAAAGATCTTAAGTTCTTTTGCACCGGAGTTATCACAGGTAGGAACTCGCGCCTCTAAAGGCAATCCTCTGGTTACATGGCTTTTGAGTGCTTTCATTCTTCTTCACCTGCTTCTTCAGCGGCTTTCTTCTTCATTTTTTTTCCAGGCTCTTCTGCACCGAACTTGTGCTCGATCTTCCCTTCGTTTAAGATTTGGATTATGACATGATGTTTCGTTTTACTCAACGGCCTGGTTCTGGCCACTAACACTTTCTGGCCAACCTGTGCATCTAAGCACGGAGGATTATGTACTCGCAAACGGGATCTCTTCAAGGCAAACCGCTCATACTTAGGAACATAGGATGACCTGTTCCATTCGATAGTGGCAGACTTGTTAGTATCTTTTTTGATTACTCGTCCAGTCAATAATTCTTTCTTCACAACTAGTCCGCCAGTAAAAGGGCAATTTTTATCGTAGTACTGACTATCGTAAGCGCGTTCTGGCGCAGGTATTCCCAAGACTTCTTTTCTTACTTTCATCATTTTGTGTTTTCTCTTCTTCTTTACTTATCCCTTCAACCTATCTTCAGGTCGCTTCGCGATGAGGTCGCCGAAAATTATCTTCCCGCTCTTCATCAGCTTAAAGGTGATTATCTGTTTCATCAAGACAGCTTCCTTGCCGTTCTCTTGAGCCACGGTAATCGTTTCTTTGGTCTCGTCGATAACTTTTCCTTTTATCCCAAGATTACTTTTATTTTTGGAACTCACGACTTCGATCGTCTCTCCTATCAGTTCGTGAGGAAATGTTTCTTTTCGAGCCATGATTAATCTACCACACCAGGATCTTCTTGATCCCGATGATCAATTGACAACCTCGATGGTTTCTTCGGGAAAACCCAAATCGACCAAGGCTGCTTTCATTCGAGCTTTATGATCTCCCTGAAGTTCGATTTGTCCGGTCTTGGCTGTTCCGCCACAGGCAAACTTTGATTTCAAGGCTTTGAATATTTCATTGATATTCGCTTCTTTCTTTATGCCGCTGATGACCGTGTACTTCTTGCCGAACTTTCGCTTTTCCACTGCCACCGTGATCTTTTGCTGCTCACGGGCAATTGCTTCACAGACGCATAGGTCCTCT
>CAYJQD010000032.1:1659-12003 GCA_964372235.1 uncultured Methanosarcinales archaeon | reverse complement strand
AGATATGGTTTTCGTATGCGCAGGTATGGGAGGAGGAACAGGAACAGGAGCAGCTCCAGTAGTAGCACAAGTTGCTAAGGATACTGGATCAATCGTTATTGGAACTGTTACTATGCCTTTCAACATTGAAAGAGCGCGATGCGATAAAGCAGAGTTTGGATTACAGCAGTTGAGACAAGTATCGGACACAGTTATTGTTATCGATAACAACAGGCTGGTACAGATTGCTGGTAACTTGCCGATCCAGCAAGCTTTTGCAGTTGCGAACGAGTTAGTTGCAACCATGATCAAAGGTATTGTTGAAACTATCGCTGTACCTTCACTAGTCAACCTGGACTATGCAGACGTAAAAGCAATTATGTCCAACGGCGGAGTAGCCGCTATCGGAGTAGGAAGCTCAGACACCAACAACAGAGTAGAAGAAGCAGTTAAAGGAGCTTTAAGCAATCCTTTGCTGGACATCAACTACGAAGGTGCAACTGGTGCTTTGATCCACGTTACCGGTGGACCAGATATGACTCTTGATGAAGTCAGCCGTATTGGTGAATTGGTAACCGAATCCTTGGACGATGATGCAAACGTTATCTGGGGAGCAAGAGTTTCCGATGACATGAAAGGAAAATTGACAGTGATGACCATTATCACTGGTGTAAACTCACCATGGATCCTGGGAAAGCTTGACAACAGGCACTCACAACAGCGCGCTAAGAGCTTAAGCAAAGAACTTGGCATTGAGCTGGTTTAAGTAAAGTAGAAGAAGGGGGGTGTCCACCCTCTTTTTTCTTATTTTCTTCAGAAAATAGCTAACTGCTAATTTTCTGGAACAAAAACCAGCCAGGTTTTTGGCTTCTTTTTTAGATCCCTCTCTCACAATCGAAAAAAGAAATCCTGCTCGGCGCCTATGTTCTTATCACCGCCCCTACGTGAAGACTTCCGCAGGGCAGGATTTTTCTTTCTTCACAATCTTTATATCCTACTTCTTTCTTAACTGATCATGCCTGGAAGTAGTGAAATCAAGTATGTCTGTTTTGATATTGGTGGAGTGGCTAATGAGCGTTTGCCGGATTATATTATTGCTTCTCGAGTGAGCAAGCATTTTGGAAGAAATTTTTCTGAAGAAGATTTGGAAAAGATGATCTACGCTAATATTGATGGTCGTGACATTTGGAGAGAATTTCAAAACGGAAGAGTTGATGCAAACGCATACATCAATGCATCTTTTAAAGTTGTAGGAATTCCTGGCACAGTAGATAACAAAATTTTCTTTTACCGCCTTCTTGAGGAATGGTGTGGAACTCCTTACCAGCCGATATTAAATTTGGTTGATAGGTTAAAGCAAAATGGGTATCATACCAGTGTCTTAAGCAATAATAATGAAATAATGTATAATACTCCTGGTGCTGAAATTAAGGATCACGTTAATGTAGCGATCTCTTCGCATGAGATAGGATTTTCTAAGCCGGGCATACCGGCCTATCTTCATTTACTAGACGCAATTGGCGGAATAGAGGTGCGGCATAATGTTCTCTTTGTTGACGATCGAGTGAAGAACGTCGATATGGCGAACAAACTAGGGATTCAGGGATTCCATTTTCGGAGCAAAGAGCTGGGGATGAACCCTGCGTTCATAGAATTTGTCCTTCATCTGCGCCATCTTGGAGTAAAAATATAATAACGAAAACGTTTAAATAACCAAACCGTCTTCTGGAGCGTATGTCTTCCAAGAAAAATACCTTAGGAATAACCGTCAAAAAAGATCAGGATTTTTCTGAATGGTATACGCAATTATTACAGAAAGCAGAACTGATCGAATATTCTGCTGTCTCCGGCTGCTACATTCTTCGGCCTAACTCTTATCACATTTGGGAGAAAGTGCAGGAATTTTTTGACAGGCTTATCAAAGCAGATGGAGTAAAAAATGCTTATTTCCCATTGTTCATCCCAGAAAGTTTGCTGGCTAAGGAAGAAAAGCATATCCAAGGATTTGCCGCAGAAGTAGCGTGGGTCGAATCCGGAGGGAATTCTAAGCTCCAGGAGCGTCTTGCCGTCAGGCCTACGTCGGAAACTATCATCAATGATACGTATGCAAAATGGATCCGTTCCCATCAGGATTTGCCGTTGCGGTTAAACCAATGGTGCAATGTTGTCAGATGGGAATTCAAGCATCCGGTTCCATTTTTGAGAAGCAGAGAATTTCTTTGGCAGGAAGGGCATACTGCTTTTGCAACTAAAGAAGAAGCAGTGAAGGAAACATACAAGATTCTTGATTTTTATGAAAAAATTTTTACTGAATTATATGCCGTACCGGTATTGAAAGGTATGAAAGCAAAAACTGAGACTTTCGCTGGGGCGGAATACTCATTATCTTTAGAAGTATTCTTGCCCAATGGTAAAGCAGTACAAGGATGTACTTCACATCATCTTGGTCAGAATTTTGCTAAAGCGTTTAATATTACTTTCCAAGACGAAAAACAACAAACACAACACGTCTGGCAGAATTCATGGGGTATTACCACGAGATCTATTGGTATCATGATCATGATACATTCCGACGATAAAGGGTTAGTGCTTCCTCCTAAGTTAGCCTTGACCCAAGCAGTTATTGTGCCTATTCTTTTTGATGATTCGCGAGCTAAAGTATTGAAAGAAGCAGAGAAACTAAAAGCTGCATTAGAGAAGAAAGGCATCACTGTACATCTGGATGATCGGGAAGGATATTCGCCAGGCTGGAAATTTAACGAGTGGGAAATGAAAGGAATTCCAGTTCGTATCGAGTTAGGTCCAAAAGACTTGGAGAAGAAACAAGCCATGGTCGCTCGTCGTGATACTGGAGAGAAGCTAGCTCTTCCTTTAGCTGGCTTGGACACAAAAGTAAAAACATTGCTGGAGCAGATACAACAGGACTTGTATGACAAGGCTGAGAAGTTTCTAAAGCAAAGCATCGTTAAAGCAGAGAACTTGAAGGATGCCGAAAAGGTAATTAATTCTGGAAAGATGGCATTTGTTCCATGGTGTGCGGCTGAGAAATGCGAAGAGAAATGGAAAGAGCGCACTGGCGCTAAATCATTAAATTCACCATTAGAGCAGCCTAAGATGAAAAAAGATCAGCAGTGTTTTGCTTGTAGGGAAAAAGCTAGTTCTTGGTTCTATGTAGGGAAGAGTTATTAGAAATATCGGAATGTTGAGGGCAAGATATATATTATAAATTCTCCGGCTTGGCAATTGAAATATACGTTTCTGCATACAGGTTTTTTATCAGAATGTCCTAACACTTCACTGACCACTGGAATTTTAAACTTTGCTAAATCTCTTTTAATTAAATTGGAAAGCTTTTCTTCTCGACGACTTTCTCCCACCAGTACTGCTTCTAGAAAATCAGGTTTAGCTAACTTTGAAACTAAGGTCCCCACGACAAATTCAGGGTAGAGTTCAATTTTAACACCTCGGGAGGAGAACTTTTTTGAGTCACTGATGTGCGCCAATGCCCCTTTTTTAGTACTAGGATCGTATAATCCTATGGCTAAACAGGATTCTATCCCTAACGTGTATAATTCGCTAGAGCTGATCCTGTAATCATTCCAATTTACTATCTCTCCTTGACCTATTTTCTCCAGCGGAAAATTTTCCGTTACTTCCCATCGTAGTACCATAGCTGGTTTCTTTTTCTTAAATCTTTATAAAATTTTCCAAAGTAACTACTTTAAAGTAATAAAAATAGTAAGTTTTATAAATAGCAATAAATTTTATTAAGAACTATGAGAATAACGGTCAGTTTTTCCCTGAAAGAGGAAACCCTCGTCAAGATGCGGGAACGGCTTAGAAATAACAATAGCTACCGCAATAAGTCTCATTTGGTAGAATGTGCTTTAGAGAAATTTTTTGAGGAAACCAAGATACATATACAAAAATGAACACTACGACGCTTGACGCAAACTGGAATGTAGAGGAAAGACTTGTTCTTTTCGATCCGGCGGAAGATTTGTTAGAGCTAGGCAGGTCTCTCTACGGCAAATATGGAACCTATACGGTTTTGAATCTCCTGGCAGAAGAAGGCCAAAGCCGGGTTTATCGCGGATTGAGCGAACAAAAAGATAGGGTAATAATTAAAGAATATAAAGAAAATTATCGTTCCAAGGCTTTTGAACGTGAGATGTATGTACATGGTATTTTCCAGATAAACAGCGTACATCCTAGCATTATTCCTGCTTGGGAATTTTTGATCGAACAAAATCGTCCTATCGCTATCTTTCCTTATCTCCAAGGCAATACTTTAGAAGACTTGATTGAAAGCCCAGTAATGTGGGATCAGGAAGATATAGTGCCTATAGTTTCTACTCTTTGCGACGTGGCGGATTATATGCACAATCTTGATATCGTCAATCGTGATTTTAAACCAGGTAACGTCATCATCAATCAGCCTGACCCGCAAAGGAAGATCCCTTTTGTATTTGATTTCGGTATCGCCTGGCATCCTGATATTGCCTACCTAGACGAAACTCAAGGATATTACGCTACCCCTAATTACATGGCTCCAGAGAAATGGGCTTTTCCAGCTCCTGATAGGAAGGAAGACATTTACAGTATAGCAGTGATGATTTATGAGATTTTATCAGGAACGCGGCCGTTCAACGTAAGCACTATAGGTGAATTATCTCAATTACATTCATTCAGAGTACCTGTTCCTGATCTTACCTCTATAAACTGCTTCGTATCAGATGAGGTCAGAACTGTCCTTGAAAAGGGCTTACGCTACGATCCTGCAGAACGATACCAGACTGCGGGAGAACTGAAAGAAGATTATTTGAAAGCAGTAGGAAGAAAATAACTATGAAAAAAGATGAAAAAATGGACTTGGAGAACTCTTCGGTAAATGGATCTACTGGCCGAACCAGAAAATCTCTTAATGAAATTAATCCTAATGAAATGGATAAGCCTTCTGCCTCCAGCAGAAATACTAAATCCGATCCACCTGAACTTATCGCTATTCCTGGCTATACGTATGAGAAGGAGCTTCATAGGTCTAAGAGAACTATTCTTTATAAGGCTCACGAAGACGCAACCAGGCGCGAAGTAGCCATCAAACAGTTCAAATATCAAGATGAATTCAGCCGAGAAAAAGAAATCCAACAGCGTATTAATAAGAGTTCTTGCGATAAAGGTAATTTTTTACTAGCACATACTTTTCTTGAAGAACTAAAAACCATGGTCGTTCCCTATTTACATGGAGGAGATCTCTATGTTCTGCCGGATAAACTAGTTCCTGATAAGCTTAAGCCAAGCCAAACTTGGGTACTTACGGTTGATCTCTTTGATGCTTTGCAAATCTTACATAATTTAGGTATTGTACATCGCGATGTAAAGAGTAGGAATGTGCTGATAGATATCACCAACCCGGCATTAGAAAAAATAACTGCTGCCGAAACCTTAGAATCATATACTGATGTAAGCTATAGATTATTTGATTTTGAATTTTCTGGCCATAGCGATCTGCCTGATCCCTACGATGAAAAAGAATTCATTGGTACTCCTCGATACATGGCGCCAGAAGTGTGCTTCGGAGAAAAATATGATCCACGTAGCGATATTTACAGCGCTGCGATTATTCTTTATCGCCTCTTAGCAGGACGATATCCTATTGATGGAGATAAACACCTTCAAATAATACAACGGCAGATTCGAGAAGATATTCCAGATATAACTCAATTTAATAGCTATATAACTCCTCGGCAAAACGCAATCCTACAGAAGGGCTTAGCTAAAAAACCTGAAGACCGTTACCAGAGCGCCCGGGAGTTTAAGCACGATTGGTTGGATGAATTGATGAGAAAATGAAGAAGGAAATAATCATCTTGGGAGATATTGAAATGGGCGGAGGAACGCTCACCGACGATTTCATTAGTGATAAAACCCTTTCCAAACTTATTTACTCGCTCTGCAACAAGAATATTCCTGTAGACTTAGTCTTTAACGGCGATTCCTTCGACTTTCTCAAATGCCCATATATTGTAAACAACATGGCATCGTATCCCCGACATATTACCAGCGATATATCCTTAGCTAAGCTTAGGCTTATTTACAAAGCTCATACTCCTGTTTTCGAGGCACTCAAACGATTTGCCCAAGAAAGGAAAAATCGGATTTTTTTTATTATTGGGAATCATGATGCTGATTTAATTCATCCTGAAGTACAGGAGCAAATCAAAGTAATTTTAGAAAGTTCAGAAAATGTTCTCTTTTCCTTTTATTACAATGAACATGGTGTTCACGCTGAACACGGCCATCAATACGATTTTCTCAATAAAGTCAGCGAAGATCATCTCTTCCTTGATTACCAGGGGCAGAAGATACTAAATATTCCCTGGCTTTCATTAGGTTTAATAAGCAAATTCATGTCTTTGAAAGAACAGTATCCTATGCTTGAACGGATCACTCCACGCCCTGCCATGTTCTCGCACCATAAATCGGTAGAGAAACTTGTAACTAGGCATGGATTTCTGTATTTATTGAAAAGTCTAGTTTATTATCCCATCCGATATTATTCAGATCCAACCTACACCTTTCCTCGAGAATTAATCCGAGAGTTTTACCGAAGGTGGAAACATGTCCACTGGGATATAGATGAGATTGTGGCCGTATTCAAAAAGAAAAGAAAAAGAAAACTTCACCGCAACAAAATCTATGTTTTTGGGCATGTGCATAAGCGTTATCTGGAACAGAATGGTAAAGTGACTATCATTCACCCTGACACTTGGCGGGACGAATATTTTCTGGACGCCAATACCAGAGAACTTACCTCAAAATCAAAACGCTATGTTCGTATCACTGTAGAAGATAATCTTAGCCTACGCTGGGAGTTGATTAACCTACGTCTTCCACGAAGTGTTCTTCACTTTGATGATGTCATCCGCGATGAGCAGAAGTATGTACAGTTAGCAGCTCAGGAAGAAGGATATGAAAAAATTTTTTAAATCATCTTACCTTTTACTACTTCCTCGCAATGAGCAATGTTTAAATAGATATAACTCTAAGGGAAGTAAGGTGTTACAAAGTCAAGTGTTACAAGACATTTTAGAGCACGTCGTCAAAAAAGAGGGGCAGAAGATTAATTATTCTTTTTTAGATTCAGTACTGTTCTACTTGCCCGGACAAAATTATCCGCAGAAAGTTCAAAACGAGATCCAAGAAGAAAAAGAAGAATCTGTCCTTGAAGCAGAAGCCCCTGAGGCAGGTGAAACGAAAGAGAATGATGATTTTATTCCAACACGATATTTGCCTTTAGAAGACCACCTCTTAGAGAATTTTTCCTATGATGGAAAGACAGGTAACGATAATTCGTACAATAGCCTTTCCTCATTGCTTTCTGAGGAAGAAGAGTACGAGGTAACTTCTCCTGCCAATGATACATACGAAAATCTTTCCACTGACGAAGAAGCTAAAGAAAACTTAGCAGAATCCAAATACGATTTTATTGTTTCTCCGGTAGATGTTGATTATGAAGAGCAGCAGAAATTAGCTACCTGGATCCTTTTCAATCCGGCTCTTTTCGCCTTTCTCGAATCTTTTTATGGATTAAGCCGGGATGTTGATTATAAATCTGCAGCGTAATTTCTAACCATCTCTTCTTCCGTAAAATGCATCTTTCCTGGGATGATCAGGCAATGAGGCGCTTTGCCGAACTGCTGTTTCTTGATCTTTTCCAGCGAGCCTGCTCTAATGATTTGATTATCGCTTCCTAGCCTAGCGCAGCTGATGACCAGCGTATCTTTCTTGATCAATTTTTCTTTTTTCTTGGCTTCTATACTTTCCAATATTTCTAAAGCTTGATTTACGGTCATAAATTTCCCCTGCTCTGGTTTTAGGTCTAATAAAAACAAGGTATGAAGTCCATGTTCCTGATTTTCCATAAGGGCATTATACGGGGTTTCTAAATAAGGATGATCTTCGATGAAAGGAATGGAAGTAACCCGGCCAAATTTGTACAATTGCAAGCCAGTAATCCCTACAGCAGTAAGGACAGAGGCATTATGAACTATCTGTACCGGAACTTTCTTTTCTTTGGCCAGCTTGAATAGTTCTATATGCGTCGTCGCCGAGAAAGGATCTCCCACTACTAAGAAAGCTACTTCTTTATTCTTTGCCTCTTTGATAATCTCTTCATCCTTCTGTTCGGTGGTGGCTCGGTCAGCAAATATCACTTTCTTTCCGTAGAAATTTTCCAAATCGGAAACGGAACACTGCAACAATGAGGTATAGTTTTCCAAATAGACCTTGTCACACTTCTTCACGATTTCAAGCCCTTTTACAGTAATATCTTTCTCTGTGCTGAGTCCGATGCCGATTATGTAAAGAGTCATATAGTTATATTCTAGTATCTATTTTAAATATTTACCTGAGAAAAATTTAAGAATATGATTTGCACACAACAGCATATGAGTCTTCCCGAGATTGTCAATGCTTCTTTATGGGATCTTCCTGCTTATCTGGGAGGTTATAAGTCTTGCGTGGTGCGTTATGAGAAAAGATCTGCGAGAGTTAGAAGTAGCGTAGTGACGATTACTTCCGATGAGGCTAACCTGTTACGTAATTTGTATCAAAAATATAAAGATCAAGGATTAGTCATTACTCCTTCTTTGAAAAAACCCACTGCTGATCATGATCTTTCTAACTTGCGTCGTAAAAATCTAATCTATTATAAAAATAACCGAGTGATGCTTAGTAGATATGCTTTCATTGCTGAGTATACGCTTATACCTCGAGATTTACCCTCTTGTTTTTAAGAAAAATATATAAATTATCGACGATAAAATCGTAGTATGCATCATCATCCCGTTCCCAGATTTGAAAATGTACCTTTGTCAGATATCCCTCCCTATATGGGCGGCTATCAGTACTGCCGAGTTGCTCATACAGATTATTCTACTAATACTGTACATGAACAGATTATAGCCAATGAAGATGCGGGCCTGCTTCGAAAATTGTATCACGTGCATAAACAAGGATTAACCATTAATGGTCACTCTTTCTTAGAAAGAGCTCTTCGTCTGGAACATAAAGGCCTCGTCAGCAAAAGAAGCGGTCGTTTTTACATCACCCCTAGAGCAGTGAATGCTGAATATACGTTGATACCGAGGATAGTATTTAACCTAAATTCTTAACCATATACGGTCCTTCTTTTGTATATCCTAACTTCTCCTCGTAATATTTCCTGACTCCCACGCCGGAGATGACTACCATTTTGTTTTTCCCATGCTGCATAGCAATCTCTTCTGCTTTCTGCATAAGTTTCTTACCCCATCCTTTATGCTGCACTAACCCTTCATCACCGATAGCAGTAGCAGTGCCATAAACATGTAGTTCTCGAAGCAAAGAGCTTCCCGGTGTAATCTCCGTCCGCAAAAATTCAAAGGGAAATCTCAGTCTACAGAACCCGATCAGTATATCATTTTCTACATCTTCCGCAGAAATAAAAAATTCTTTGCCTTGTGAAGCTTCGTATTCCTCCACTTTAATTTCTACTTTGCCCCACTCGATAGGTTTGCCTTTAGGTTCGCGGGCGCGGATGTCGCGGCACTTCACGGGATATTTTTCATCAATGTATTGGCGCAGATTGGTCATATCCACTCCCGCTTCCCAGTATTTGGTGGGAACATCTCTTTGTACACGTTGGATCCGGCAATATTCAGGAACAAAAGAATAAAATTCTGCAATCCTCTTTGCAGCTTCATCGGTGCTCAGGGGGGTGAACTCTCCTTTTTTGTATTGATAATACAATGCTGTTCCCGGAGCGACCATGCACGGATATACCTTAATCATATCTGGTTTGTACGCTGGATCAGTAAACAACTGCCTCATTCCTGCCATGTCCCGTCCATAATCAGTCAAGGGCAATCCTGGCATGTAATGAAAATTAATCTTGAAACCCAAATCGCGCAGCACTTGGACAGATTTTTTGGAATCATCTGTGGTGTGTCCTCGATGTACAATTTTCAGCACATCATCGTAGACAGATTGAATGCCCAATTCTACCCGAGTGCAGCCTTGCCGTAGCATTTCATTGCCATGTTCTAGGAATCCCCAATCCGGTTTGGTTTCGATGCATAACGCCACGCAACGGATATGCGAAATTTCATTACGCAGCTGTTCTTCTTCTAAGGTTGTAGTAGTTCTTTGCTTTAACTCCAATAACTTGTTTCTGATCCTTTGCTCCCGTTCTTTGTCATACATATCCCCAGGGAGTTCAAAGAATTCCTTGAACTTCAAGAAATCAAATTCTCCCTGTGCATCGAAAAATAGATCAGAAAAATCATTCATCGCTTTAAACAAACCATACACGAATCCTTCTTG
>CAYJQD010000032.1:0-1649 GCA_964372235.1 uncultured Methanosarcinales archaeon | reverse complement strand
CCTGTGGTTCTGCGGGGAACGTTCCGCCCATGATGATGATTTCAATCTTATCAAAACTGTGTCCCATCAAAACATATTGCTGCAAGCGGTTAAACACTTGCAAGTAAGAATCGTAATTGTTTCTGATTCCACGCATAGTAGCAGGTTCATGTCCTGTGTATGATTGCGGAACATCTCCCCACGGAGAGTTTAATCCGCCCGGGCAAAAAGTGCATTTGCCATGTGGACATTTAGATGGCGCGGTCATTATTGCAACCGGAGAAACGCCGGAGATAGTCCTGGTCGGCTTGGAGAGTAATACTTTTTTGAATTGCGCAATCTTTTCCTTTGGTAGAGAAACGAGAATTTCTATATTCGTTGGAGTTTTTGACAACTTGTGCTTCTTAGCAATATCTTGTTTGATGGTGTTCAGACTCTCTTGATCTTCGACTTTATTTGCTTTGATCAGTTCAGTTATTTCTTGAAGTGCTGTCGTCATAATCTTGATTTGCTTCTTTTTTATTTTTCTTTGTTCTTTTATTTATTCCTAAATCCTATCTAAAAAGTATCTAAGGTAAATCCGTTGTAATCTAGGTCAAATCCATATATAGTATTATATTTTTCCATCGTCGCCTGCAGCCTTCTTTGTACTTTTTCTTTTAGGCAGGGCTTAAGTTTTGAATAGTCGCAGGAAAATTTGATGATCCGCTCTTCTTTTATTTGAGTGAAATCCATCCCTTTTTTAGCGAGCTTGGCCAGGTATTCCATGTCGATGGCTACGGAGAATGCTCCTAGACTGTACTGGTCAAAAGCCTTTTTTGGAAAGTTTCTGGAATGACCTGCATAGTGGATAAGGCTTTTGCTATCAAATAAGAAATGCAACAAATAGCCTGGAAAAAATATTCCGTTGACATCTACCCGATATAGTGTCGGCCCTTCTTCTCTAAAAATGGCGCGGATCTTTCCTTTTCGAGAGATCTTTCCGACATTGTATTCCGCTACTAGATCTGTCATAAGTGCATCTAACATTTTTCTACCTTATTTTCTTGATCTTTGATTCAGGATTAGTAATCAGCAAGTCGTAATCTCCATCCAATGAACTGAATCGCTTAGGGTTGTATATTCCTATGTTCAGATGGATTTTTTTTCCTACCTTTTCTGCTAAGTTGTGCGGATCATCGTCTGGCAGAAGACGATGATCTTTGAAATATCCCCCAACACAGTGAAATAAATAAAGTAAGTTTTCCCTTTCAGGAAAATTCATCTCTTCAAAATACTTTTCTTGAGCGGTTCCAGCAAATCTACATGCTTGCAATTCTCCTTGTTGGTCGAAATGATTCGCTAACTTTTGGATAAAGTAACTCTTCCCGCTATGAGGATACCCATATACAGCAGCCAGAACAGGCCTATCTGTAACTGCTTCTAGCCTGCGGATGGCCTCTTCGATGCCGTCTTTAAAGTTGAAAGTTGGTGGGTGCATGATAAAGATATTTTCTGCTTGAGCCTATTTAAACTTTTCCATTGTAACTACTTACCAGTTATTACTGGATCTACCTTAAATTCAACCGTAACTTTTATAAATGAACCCTAATCTAAAGCCTGCATGGTAACCAGACTAGGAACAAAACAGAGGAAAACAAGATACAAATTCACCCTTCATTATCGCGAAC
>CAYJQD010000031.1:0-12411 GCA_964372235.1 uncultured Methanosarcinales archaeon | reverse complement strand
ATAATGAATTCCAGAGAAACGAAGCACCTGGCTGCCATTTTTGGAATTTATATCGCAGTCTTAACTGTCTTTGTAAACCTTTTCACTAGTACCACGGATTTTATCAGGCTTTTATCTGGACCGTTCAAATTCATCAACTTGAAAGCGGTAGCGGTGAATTCTTTTTGGCCCAACATCAAAACCACAGTAGCAGAGTTGAACGTTGCTTCCTTAGAGAACGTCATCCATACTCTTGGTGGAAAATTACTATTCGTGCTGGCAATTATAGGTATCCTTATTTTATTATTAAGGAAAAACAGCCACGGCAAAAGAGAACCGCATCTTGGTTTCTTGCTAGCATTATGGTTAGGAGCATCTCTTTTTGCCACAACCAAAGGAGTCAGATTTATATTGCAAGCAACGCCTATTTTTGCCATTGCCGTAGGGAGCTGCCTAGGGCTTTTCTGGTATTATGCCTCGCAGTGGATCTCAAAAGAACTGAAGCTTAACCAAAACATCACCAAGATCACTGTATTTATCTTACTATCTTTATTGCTCATCAGCCCCGCAAAAGCTGGTTTTGACCAAGCGCATAGCTCAGTGCCCAGTATGAACGACGGCTGGTATAACGCTTTACTAAAAATAAACAAAGAAGCACCAGAAAATGCCGTCATAACTTCGTGGTGGGATTTCGGGCACTGGTTCAAAGCAGTTGCTGAAAGACCTGTAACTTTCGATGGAGGTACCCAAACTTCCTGGGGAGCGTACTGGGTAGGCAAATCTCTGCTCACCGACAACGAAAAGAAAACTGTAGGCATCGTAAGAATGTTGAACTGCGGACAAAACACTGCTTTCGATAAGCTGGTTAAAGAACTCAATGATACTCCTAAATCGATTCAAGTTTTGAATGAAATAATCGTCCTCGATAAACCCGCTGCGCTCCAAAGATTGAAGCAAAATGGCTTGACTGAAACTGCAGCAGCAGAAGTCGTAAAATATACTCACTGCGACAATCCCCCTGAAGATTTCTATATAACCTCAGAAGATATGATTGGAAAAGCTGGAGTTTGGGGACACTTTGGCAGCTGGGATTTCACCAGAGCAGTGATGTATCAAAAAACCAAGAAGCTGGAAAAAAATGAAGGAATCAATGTCTTGGTCTCAGAATTTAATGTAACCGAAGAACAGGCAGAACAATTATTTGCTGAAATCAAAAATAGTGATGCGGACCGTTGGATCTCCCCCTGGCCTGGATACCTCTCTGGACCGCAGAGATGTGAAAAAAACGAAACCAACAATTTACGCTGCATAGGATCTGTCCAGGGTAAAAATTTTATCGTAGACGTGGACTTAAGCGACTACTCGGCTAAATTTGAAAGCCAAAACGAAGTGTACCCTAACTCTATTGTGTATGTAACAAAAGACGACGTCATAGAAAAGAAGTTTTCTGGACCAAATTCAGGATTTTCGATAATCCTTATCCCTGAAGGGGAAGAGTATGTCTTTCAGATTACCGATCCACTACAGGCTAACAGCATGTTCACCAGGTTATATTTTTTAGACGGACATGGCTTACAATGTTTCAGCAGATTTGATGATTCAAAGAATATCAATGGCGGCAGGATCATCACCTGGAGAATTGACTATTATTGTATGCAGAAAAATACTGCATTTTTTACAGAGGACAAATAAATTATGCTCATTTACCCAGTTCCACAATTTTTATAAGGGCATTCTTTGTGAATTAAGATATGGTTAACGAGGCTGTTAAAGAAGTAGTTATTATTCCTGCCTATAACGAAGGAAAAACCATCTTCGAAGTCCTTACCAAAACCAAAAAGTTCGCTAAGACTATCGTTGTCGTCGACGACGGTTCGAGGGACAATACTTCCCTAGAAGCCGAGAGAGCCGGTGCGATAGTGCTGCGGCATGAAGTAAATTTGGGAAAAGGTGCAGCTTTGAAAACCGGCTGTGACTATGCGATACAGCAAGGTGCAAAGAAAATAATCACCATGGATGCTGACGGTCAGCATGATCCTAAAGAGATACCGGCGTTTAGTTCTGCCTTAGAGCAGCACGACATCGCTTTCGGCGGCAGGAAAAAACCAAAATCCATGCCTGCAGTCTTCAAGTTTGGAAACTTGGTCCTAACTCAGACTCTGCGCCTTCTATACGGAGTAACTGTTGAAGATAGTCAATGTGGGTATAGAAGTTTCAGAGCGGGAACCTACCAAAACATTCGCTGGGAAGCGACGGACTATTACGTCGAGACGGAGATGGCCATCCGCGCCGGAAAGAAAAAACTTACACATACAACTATACCGATTGAGACAATTTATGCCGACAGATATAAAGGCACAACCGTCCTAGACGGAGTCATGATCGTGGCAAAAATGATAGGGTGGAAAATATGGCATTAAGCACAACCTTTTGGATTCAGCTCTTAGGAATTATTTTCGGAACAGCAATGATGTATTTTACCTTCGTGAAATATAAACGAAAAGAATTGAGCAGAAACGAAATCCTATTTTGGTTCACCGGCTGGACCCTCATGATAATGGTGGCCATAAAGCCATCAGCATTAGATTTCATTAGCGGCAACCTTAATTTCTACCGCCGCCTGGACTTCTTTGTAGTTTTGGGCTTCTTTGTGCTCTTAGGCTTAGGCTTCTTCAACTACAGCACCGTCAAAAAGCTGGAAAGGAAGTTAGAGAGATATGTTCGAAAAGAAACCTTGGAGAATGCTCCCAAGTTAAAATAAAAAATTACAATAAATAATTAGTAGATGAATTAAAACATGAAAATTCTGTTTGTCTGTGAAAATTATTACCCTCATTACGGGGGGGCTGAAGTCCTCTTCAAGAATCTAGCAGAAGGATTCGTCAAAAAAGGACATAAGGTAGCTATAGTCACGACCTTGCTTCCAGGTACAAAAATATTCGAAGAGATCAACGGCGTGAAAATACATCGTGTTCCCTGTTTCAACAACCGCTATCTTTTTTCTTTTCTTTCTATTCCAAAAGTTTGGAAGTTAGCCAGGATGGCCGATGTTGTTCAAACCACTACTTTTAACGGAGCTCCTCCGGCCTGGGTAGGAGCGCGACTAGCTGGAAAACCGGTCGTTTTGACTGTACATGAAGTATGGATAGGAAAATGGAAGGAAGTGACGGGCTTTTCATGGCTGAAATCAACAATGCATGATCTCCTGGAAAGAATACTCTATCTGCTTCCTTTCAACAAGTATATTTGCGTATCTAACGCTACAAGGAAGGATCTCTTAGACCATAGAATATCAGAACAAAAAGCAGCAACTATCTACAATGGATTTGATTACCAATTCTGGAATAAAAAAAACTTTAGCCCAGGAGAAGCAGCCAGATTGCGACAGAAATTAGGCTTAGAAAAAAATTATGTTTGTCTTTCCTGGGGAAGAGCCGGCGTTTCAAAAGGATTTCAATATCTGATCAAGGCTGCTCCACACATACAGAAAAAAATTCCTAATGCGATTATCCTGCTCATGCTTGGCTCAATAGACAAATACAAGCAAAATTATCAGCAGCTTGCAAAATTAGCCGGTCGTTATCAAAATCTTGTGAAAATTATTCCCTCGCTCCCTTACCAACAATTAGGAACCATGATTGCCGGAGCCGATTGTGTCATTGTTCCGTCCGTTGCCGAAGGATTTGGATACAACGTCTTGGAAGCAGGATCGTTAGGCACCCCGTTAGTGATCAGCAATGCTGGTTCTCTCCCGGAGGTAGTATCCGAGAAACATCAGATTTTCAAAAACAGAGATATCCTAGATCTTGCAGAAAAAACATATCTGGTGAGCCAAGGAAATGTACTCAATCCTGTGTCAAAAAAATATTTGTGGAGCGACACCATCGCTAATTATTTGGACATTTACCAGGATCAGATCAAAGAGTAACAAAATTTATAAAACTAATTTAAGCCCATTTTTCTATGAAAAATCAGGTTATTTGCTTTATAGGAACCGATGGTGCAGGTAAAAGTACTTTAATTTTTGAGACAAAAAAGGAACTAGAAAAAAATGGTCTCAAAGTGAAAACAATCTATTTTGGCTGGAAGCCCTTCCTTCCAACTACTAAGTTACTTTCTTTTATTCTTAAAAAAAGAAACTATCAGATCGCTGATAAAATGAACAGTAAAAATACAAGCACTAATCTAAAAAATAAAGTGAGCTTATTTCAAGAGTTTATGTTAAGTTATTATTATATCGAATATCTCAGCCGCTATATTTTCCAATTGAAACTACCATTATTGTTCACAAAAAAGAAACTCGCCTTGGTGGACAGATATTTTTATGACATGTATGCACACTATCGTTACGCTGATCAAAGCCATATCTTTCCTTTTTTACTAAAGATCATGCCCAAACCTAACCTAACCATCTTTCTCGATGTAGATATCCAGGTTGCACAGCAGCGTAAGCCAGAGATGGATCTTACGCTATTAAAAGAACATCATCAACGATACCAACAGCTTTCTAAGCTCATCAATGCAAAAACAGTAAGGACCAATCAAAATCTTGAACAATCACTTGAACAAGTATTGGAGTTAATCAACCATGAAAATCGTCTATTACGTGCATGATCTTCAATTCCCTTTGCGGGAAGGGATCCGCAAGCAGGCTTGGTGGCTGGCTCAAGCTATGAAAAAAGAAGGCCATATTGTAGAGATCATTTCTACCTCCTACCAAGTCAAGAGCAAGAAAAAGATCATCAGAGAAGAAATTCCTATCACCTACATCAGGCCATGGAGATTGCATTCTGTAAACGCTGATGTGCTTCATTATCTTATTCATCCAACACCAATGATTATTCCCCTCATATTATTCGCAAAATGCAAGACGCAAACCTTAACCGTACACGATGGAGCTCTGAACTGGTGCTGGAAAAGGGCGTGGTGGCCATTTCTTTCTCCTTTAATCAATGCCAAGATAAATACTATCACGGTGCAGACTGAGCATCAAAAACAATTGCTACAGAAAGCAAATCTAAAAGTTCAGTCAGCAAAAATTGACCCGCTCCTTCCTTCACGACCATTACAAAGAAAAGGAGCAAAAAACAGGATTCCTACCTTGTTATTTATGAGCCATCTTCATCCTTCAAAGGGAATCAAGGAGGTTCTCAAAGCTTTTACCATCGTCCGCCAAAAAATTCCAAAAGTGCAGCTAGTAATAGCCGACAGCGGCGTAACCAAAAACAAAAAGATGTATGAGTATATCAACAAAATAAATCATGGAGACATCATCCTTAAAAATATTGTCGATCCTGCAGAAGAATTATCAAAAGCCTGGGTTTACCTTTATCCATTGAATACTGCTCGCGAAACCTTTTCCATACCTCTATCTTTAATCGAAGCAATACAGATCAAAACTCCGTATATTTCAACCAGTGTCGGAGGCATCCCCGAATATTTCGATGCCAGAACTATCGTTCCTCCACATAATCCAGAACTACTGGCGGAGAAAATAGTAGAATCTATCCGAAAACCAAGAATATACCCGTTAAAAAAAGAAATCAACACCGAGCAAGCAGTTAAAAGATATCTAAAATTATATAATGCAGCGAGTAAATCTCAGATTAATAAGTTTTAAATAGCTGTTCTGATGAATTTTCTGTATGCAGGTGGTTATTCTTTGTGGTGGTAAAGGCACGCGGATGGGTTCACTGACCAAGGAAACGCCTAAGCCTTTGCTTAAGATAGGAGATAAGGCAGTACTGTGGCATCTGATGAAGCGTTTTTCCCATTTTGGGCATACTGAATTCATTCTCTGCTTAGGATATCTAAGTGAACAAATCCAAGAATACTTTTCTCAAGAAGCGAATCGAGAAAAAGATTGGAAGATTCATTTCGTTGACACTGGCCTTGAGTCGACTAAATCAGAACGATTGAAGAAAGTTCAGCATCTTATTACCGGAGACAATTTCTTACTGAGTTATGGAGACGATCTATCTTCAGTTGATGTCCCAGCCCTGGTAGAATACCACTGCCATAATGGTAAGAAAGTTACTCTCACTTCCGTGCCTTTACATTCCGATTTCGGCGTCTTAGAACTGAATGAAAAGAATCAGGTACAGAAGTTCAGAGAAAAACCCAGACTTTCTGAATATTGGATCAACGGTGGTTTTTACGTCTGCAATAAGGAAGTGCTCCAGCACCTGTATCTTGGAGAATTTGAAGAGAAAGTTCTGCCCGAGCTAGCGCATCAGGGAGAAGTGATTGCCTTTAAGTTTGAAGGATTTTGGAAGTCCATGAATACTAACAAAGACGTCATAGAATTCAACCAAATGGTCGAAGCGGGAAAGATGCCCTGGAAGAATTGGTAAGTAGTAGAAAAAACATTAATCAAAAATTATTTCTTAAAATGTTCTTTATACCATTCGATGGTTTCTTTCATCCCGGCTTCTAAACTATACTGAGGTGCCCAGCCTAAAATAGCTCTTGCTTTTCCATTGGCCAGGAATTGCCGATCTATTTCATTTTTTGCCTGACCTAAAATCTTTGGCCTAATATCTAAGCCATACGTTTTAGCGATCAGATTAACTAATTCTAAGACGCTTACCGGTTTGCCAGAGGAAAAATTAAAGGCTTGGCCGCGAACTTCAGGACGATGCAGGTTTTCTGCCAGAGTCAAATAACCCTCTACTGCATCCTTGATATAAAGATAATCTCGCTCCGGTGTACCGTCACTTCGTATCAACAATTCTTCTCCTTGGACTAAGCATCGAATGGAATCAGGAACTATCCTACTTAGGTTCAAATCTCCTCCACCATAGATATTAGCTTTACGAGTTACTGCTACTGGCATATCATACGTTACTGCATAAGATCGTGCTAACACATCAGCGCAGACTTTTGATGCATCATACGGAAACAATCCACGTAATTCGCTTTCTTCAGTATAAGGCAAGGTTTCGTGCACTCCGTAAGCCTTATCCGTCGAAGCAACAATAATTCCACGGAAGTTAGCATTATTGACTTCTCGGATCGCTTCCAAAATTGTCCACGTCCCTTTAATATTGGTTTCAAAGGTTGATAACGGGGATCGGTTAGCAATACCGACAAGTGCTTGCGCGGCTAAATGAAAACAGAAGGTGATGGAATGCTCGTTAAGAACTCTCTTGATTAGATAATAGTCAGTAACGTCGCCTTTGATAATCACGGCTTTGTTTCTAATCCCATGCAGATCTAAAGAAGAATATTTTTTTTCATCCCGAACTAAGGCTACAACATGTGCTCCTTTATCCACTAAAGTCTTAGCCACCCAACCCGCGATAAACCCATCAGCGCCGGTTACTAAGACATTTTGCTCTTTCCAATTCATAGATTTAGACGTGATTAAAACGCTTTTTAAAAGTTATGAATTATGCTTTCTTGTAATCTACAATTAATTTACCATATTCTGCTTGTAATTTAGAAGCAAAATTCTCCCAGGTAAATTGTTTTGCTAAGAGACTATTCTCCTTTCCATGTTGTCGGATAGTTTTTGTATCTTCCATCAAAGAACGTATCGCTTCAGTCATCTGTTGAACATTGCCTTTTTCTACTAAAGCTCCCTTGAAACCTAAAGGTATGGTCGAGACTACCACGCATCCCGCCGCCATCGCTTCCACCAACACGAAACCAAAAGTCTCACCATAAGAAGGAAGAAAAAAAACCGAAGCCTTCCCATATTGTTCAAAAAATTCCTGGCCGTCCTTTAATGACTTATTCAAGAACATCACATTTTCCGGCGCTTCTTTCCTTAAGGCTTCTTCTTCCTCGCCCCAACCCATCATCACAAATCTGAATTGTGGCAATAACTTAGCCACCTTCAGAACATCAAAGACACCTTTCTGCTTCGCAAATCGCCCGCTGAAAAGAATACATTTTTCTTTCGGTAACGGCTGATATAGCGAAGTTTCCACCCCGGGATTTATGACCACTGCATTTTTTCCGGACATTCCGGAGGCAATGGCAAAAGACTTTGAAAAATCGCTTAAGAAAATGGTTGCCGCAAAACGACGATGCAATGTGAATCGTTCAAATAATCTAGAAAACGTTCCTCTAAATCCTGGACGCATGGTCTTCCATTCCTGCCCCCAATAGCTCATGACCATGCAAGCTACTGGTTTTCTGAAGATTTTTCCGACCAGCCAGGAAGGAAAAACAGCATTATAGGTGCTAGTTTGGATCAGATCAGCCCATTTCGCATGTTTGGCTATAGTCCAGAAAGATACATTAAAAAAGTAACGATTTCTTTTGATTCTAAAAGTAGGGATAGATTCGTAAGAAGTGATAGCCGGATCTCCTGTAGTTACCACTCGCACTTGATGGCCTGCTTTTTGCAGGTTTTTTGCGGTTTCATATACCAATTTCTCGCCGCCGCCGGCAAAATCCGGTAAAAACAACTCGTGCACGATCAGTATGTTCATATTCTTCAACCTTTAGTCTATTCTTATTAAAGTTATGAATTTCGGAAAACATAAACTTGGTTTTTCATTTAACAATCTTTTTAAAGGATAGATTGGCTCTCTTAGAGTAATAATGAAGTCAAAGAATGTAAAAATTATAGGGGAACTTTCAGGTCAGCTTTCTAAAAACAACCTTGCCTACCGATTTATTGACAGTCGTTGGAAAAAACGAGGAGACATCGACATCATTGTCGCTAAAAAGCATATTTCCGCATTTGAAAAGATCCTTAAAGATCATGGCTTCCGCCGTAAAGGACGCTGGCCCCCGCAAAGCCGTTCCTACAAAGGATTCCACAATCAGGAAATAATTTCGATTGGTGCACATGTTGGCGGTTATATCGGAGGCTTTGGGGGAGGATTAGGAAGACTAGGAAAAAAACTAAATCCCACAGTTAGCCTTCCGGCAGAAAATTCCATCCTTTCTACAGAGGAACGATTATTTATCCTCTTGTACAAATATGGTTCAAGGAAACAAAAACAGAAATATGAAGAAGAATATGCTCAATTGCTAGCTCAGGAAAAAATGGATTACCAAAAGTTGGCTACGCTTTGCTCTGCTGCTTTCAGGAATTATCCTGAAATAATTAAAGCCATCGAAGAAAAAAAAGTTTTATCAGAAATACCGCTCCAATTTAATCTTTCGCAAAAAATCGCCCTTGCTTTCCGTGGAAAACCAAACAAAATTCTCAAGCGCTTATATAAGATAGTTAAACCTTCTCCTTACATAACTATTGTAGGCTGCAATGGAAGCGGAAAATCGACGACCGTAAAAAATGTAGTGGAAAAACTCCGGCAAGAAAATATCGAAACTGCACACATCTACAGCGGCAGGATCCAGTTTCAGATGCTGCCTATCAATTTTTTCCTAAAACTGCTCAAGCCGGATAAGATAGAAGGAAAAAAAAGAGAAAAAGAGAAAAAAGAAAACAGCGCCTCAAAAGAACAATTTGCCCGTGAAGTGCGCATCTTCAATTCTCCTTTTCTCAATAATTTTGCTCCATTTGTTTATTATATAGAATATCTGCTGCGCTATGTTATCCAAGTCCATCCTAAACGGATCTTTAATGATATTGTCATTACTGATCGCGGCTACATAGACTTATTCACTTCTCCAAATATGAACAAGAAAGTCTGTCGATTTTTCTTTAATCTTCTTCCCCAGCCAAAATATATTCTTCTCTGGAACGATCCAGAAGTCCTAGCAGAACGACGGCCGGAGTTCAGAATAGAAGATTTGCAAAAACAACTCCAAGCTTATGAGCAGTTCGGTCCTTTATACTTATTAAAAATTAAGACAGAGCAACCAGAAATAGTGCTAAACACTATTGCGCAGAAAATCGAAAAGATGGTGTAGGCATGCAAACTAAGTCTCAAGACCAGGCTAATCCTACAGATTCTGTACTTTCTAACAATACGGAGGACAAGCAAAAAATATTAGAATCATTTGCCAATATTGTTGACAATGCTATAGGAGATGTCAACGCCAAAGACCTAGGCGGGAAAAAATTCAGTGAAGAATTCCAGTTTGAAGGGATCCCATTATGGTGGTTCTATCGGAGACTGATAACCTCGCATGTTTTACCAAAGCAATTCAATACTGCCTCTCTGGCCAAAAAATCAAAGATAAGTGTTTTAGAAAAAGGATATTATCAGCTTTTGAAGACTGCGTTACAAAATTATTTTTATTACAACGAAAAGGTCAAAATGAAGATAGCAGGAAAAGAGCCTGTAATCCCCACTGCAGAAAATAAAGGTAAGAAAACCAAGAAAAAAGTATTATTTCTCAGCTACACTAGCCACATAAATAAAAAAACCGGAGAAATCTACAGGATCAATGCTGTTCTTAATTTGCTCAAACAAGAAAACAAAATAGAACCTTTTACCTTATTTGTGGATCCTATCTCCAGCCATGCATATCGTTCGCGTCGGCAGCTGAAAGGACTTGAACATACCCTCTATCAATATATAGGAACTGAAGAACAGGCCCAAGCTGAAAAGCTTTCGACAGAATTGTATCAAAAATGGGTTTCCCTAGACAAAGAAAAAGTATTTGGTACAAAATGGGAATCATTACGATATACCTTGAACTTCTTCTTTTCTAAAGGATTTATCTACAACACTATCCTGTATTATGTAGCGGCAAAAAGGGTTCTGCGAGAACAAGAGGTAAAATGTATTGTCATCACTGCTACTACAGGTTACTTCGAAAGATCGATGATTGCTGCGGCAGCTAAATTGAATATTCCTTTAGTCATAATACAGCATGGTGAAGGATTAGCAACCTCCAATCCTGAACTGTTCCCAGGCATGAAAGTGGCGATAGGTGTGTTCGGAGAAAAATTTGCCAAAAGATTGACTCAATGGAATATAGACAGAAAAGACATTGAACTTCTCGGCCCGGTGGCCTTTGAAAATATTCATAGTTTCATCCAGAAGAAGCCAAAAAAGACCAATAAAATCCTGCTGATTACCACTTCCCTTATCGAAGGAAATCGTATCTCCAAAGAAGAATATTTTCAAAAAATAAAGATTATCTTGCGCCAACTCTCCCCTTTGCAGAAGGAAATAGTCATTAAGCTCCATCCAGCAGAGCGCTATCTTGAAGAATACCAAAAAATTGTCCAGGAAGAAGGAATGAAAAACATAACCATTACTCAGGAACGCGGATCAGCAGTTCTCTATAAGTTGATCAATGAAAGCGACCTGGTGATCAATCTTTACTCCACGGTCGCCCTGCAAGCCATGATTTTAGGTAAGCCGGTGGTAAGCATTGACATTACCGTGCCTAGCATTGTTCCCAATATTGAAGATGGCATCTGGAACGGCGGCATCCAAATCAATATGAGTGATGATGTAACAAAAGCTGCAGCTGAAGCCTTGCAGGATCCGCCGCAGTGGAAGAAAAAACGCGAAGAGACGGTGGAATTATACTGTTACAAGGTCGATGGCAAGGAAAACGAACGATTACGGGATGTAATTTACCGCATGTCTCGCTAAAGATGACAAAATAAGTTCTACTCTTTCAGAATATTTAAAAATAAGACATTCGCTGGAGTGACCATGGATTCCGACCATATAGAAATTGTAGCAGAAGCGGCCCAAGGATATGAGGGAAATCCTATCTTGACTAACCTGCTCACCATAGGAGCGATAGGATCGCAAGCCGATGCGGTAAAATTCCAGTTAGTTTTTGCCGATGAATTAGCCACGCCGGATTACCATTTTTATCCTTCTTTCAAGCAATTAGAGATGCCTAAAGAAGTATGGCAGAAAACCGTAGATAAAATTCACGAAGCAGGCAAAAAAGTATATTTTGACGTCTTCGGAGAAAAAAGTTTAGAATTAGCCAAAGAGCTGAAAGCAGACGGGATAAAATTGTCAACCACTGAATTCTACAACAAAGATCTGATCCAAAAAGTGTTACAGGCAGGATTCCAAAAAATATTTATTTCAGTGGGAGGAATACCCATAGAAGATGTCAAAGCACTTATCCAGCGCGAATCCTTGCAGCCAGGAAAAAATATTTGTTTCATGTTTGGTTTTCAGGCAGAACCTACTCCTTTGGAAAACAATAATCTAGCCCGCCTTGGTGCTTTACAAAAAGAATTTCCCGGTTTCGAATTTGGTTTCATGGACCATTCACTGGGAACTTCAGAAGATGCCTTTAACCTGGCGTTGGTGGCAGTAGGGACAGGCATACGCTGCATCGAAAAACATATCACTCTTGATTCTCATCTTAAGATGGAAGATTCTATCTCTGCCTTGTCCCCTAGCAAGATGAGCGAATTTGTCCGAATAATCAGAAAGTATGAAAATGCCTTGGGCTCAGCAAGCCTGCAACTTACCGCTCTTGAAAAAGAATACCGCAAGAAAGCAGGTAAAGTAGTTGTTGCAAAAGCGAATCTTTAAAGCGGGACTATCCTCACTAAGGAAAAAATAGAATTGAAACGCG
>CAYJQD010000030.1:3878-13038 GCA_964372235.1 uncultured Methanosarcinales archaeon | reverse complement strand
ATTTTTATATTAGGCACGCTCTTGCTTAGAGATAATTCCTGAATGCAGCAAATGATCTATAAATGCTATCTTTGACGTACGCACTTGGACAGGCTTTTCTACTAAAGGCTGATTTAAGGAAACGTAAAATTTTCCTAAGGCAAACAGAATTAAGCGATGAGTTTTAGTAAGCTTCATTTTTTATTCTCAGAGATTTTGCAATATAAAAATCTGCTGCAGAAAACCTTAAATACCTCAGGATAATCCAACCTTCAACAGTTAAATAGGTGATGCTCATGAAATTAGTTCTAACTAAAAAACCAAAGAATGTAACCATTATCGAAGGATTTCCCGGCTTCGGATTAATCGGAACGATCGCTATCGAATTCTTGATGGACCATCTAGAGACAGAAAAAATAGGCACTATTGAGATGGACGAAGTTCCGGCCATGATCGCTATCCATCAAAGCAAGGTCATCGAACCTGTCTCGCTTCATTACAATAAAGAGCATAACCTCGTCCTAGTGCATGCTATCAACATCGGAAAGAATACCGGATGGAAACTGGCGGAAATGATCGAACAGCTGGCCTTGGAATTAAGTGCTAAAGAAGTAGTCTCTTTAGAAGGAGTAGGAAGTCCTAATCCAGGAAACAAAGTGTTTTATTACTCAACAAATGCTCCTCAAAATAAGAAGCTATCCGCTGCTGCCAGTCCTTTAAGTGAAGGAATTGTCGTCGGAGTAACGGGCGCATTATTAGCAAAAAATCTCAAAGTTCCAGTTGTAGCATTCTTTGCAGAAGCACAGAGTGGTTTGCCTGACAGTAGAGCTGCAGCAGAAATCATCAAAGCATTAGATGCATATACGGGATTGCAAGTAGATCCAAAACCGCTGTTGCAGCAAGCAAAGCTCTTCGAACAGAAATTGAAAGGCATCATGCAGAAGAGTGGCAAAGCAGAAGAATTGCAAGAAGAGAAGATGGATAATTATTTTGGATGATTTTTCTTTTTACATTTTTCATATTTTATGGTTTTATTTTTTAAACGACAGAGGCAAAATTTTTCATCAACAACTAAATAGTTTATTCTTAATATTTCTGTTCTTTTTCTATAATTTCAAGAACCAAATAATAAAACTATCAAGTTTAACGATTAAATTATGTTTTAATAAACTTTAATCTCTGCTTAAAGTATTCATCCAAAAATATCGCCTACTTTCTCTTTTAGCTCTTTGTCCATATCGGAAATACTCTTAGTTCCATATAAATCCATGGTTGTTTTATGCGACAAATGACCTAATACTTTTTGAATTACTTCTAAACTAAGACCTTTATCCTTCAGAATTCTCGCACAGCTGTGTCGAAATATGTGCGGATTAATATTCTTTAATTCAGGGATAGGGTTGCTTAGATGTGCTTTATGGCCTGCCTGGGCGACAATCCTATTGATTTGTGTCGGCGTAATATGTTCTTGCGTATTTAAGCTAGAAACTGCCGGAAAAAGATACCCTTTTTTTGAATTGTTAAGCACATACTGAATATAAATTTTTAGATCATCCAACAATTGATCAGAAAAGATTGTTGCTAATCTATCGATCCCTTTTTTTCCGCTGATTTGTATTTTACGCGTTTCAAAATTGATATCTTCAATTTGTATTTTCGCCAGTTCAAAACGTCGTAAGCCGCAATATGCTAACATTTTGATAATTACTTTGTCACGTAATTTATCAGTATGCCTAATTAAAAGCTTGATTTGGTCCTCAGTTAGATGAAACTGGCTACGAGAATATGCTTTTTTTGTTCTAACTTCTTTCTCATCGTTTACATCTACCATTTTTTGAGTAGAAATGTAACGAAATATTTAAACGTTACTTTTTTAGCTATTTTTATTACATTTTATGTAACAATATATGAATAGTGTTACATTCTGTGTCGAAGCCTTTGTTTTAATCAAAAAGGCTGGGCTTGTCGTGGAAATTTTTTGACCAGTTTTTAGAAATTAAAGAACCACTTGTTAGCCACGATGTTTTTGCGCACCAATTTTTTCATTGTCTTCTTTTTCTAAATATTTACCATTTTGCTTAAATGTTTTTGAAATTAAATGATTTAGAAGAAACAAAAAGTAAAATTATTCCGATTATTTTCTTTTAATTTTAAACTAAATATTTAATGCTAATATGTTGTAATCATTTTTAGTAAGATTTATTTTATTGAAAACAATACTTTTATTAGGTAAAAAATTTTCCTTGTAGCATGAAACAAGTGCCCGCATCATTACGCAGATGGTTTATTCTCCATTTCTTCGTTGATTACTTATTTGCCATTCCTTTGTTTATTACACCTGTAAGGCTCCTGTCCTTATTTAACTTTACTATAATTGATCCAGTGACCGCACGTTTAGTTGCTGCTGCTTTATTTGCTGTTGGCGGAATTTCTTTGCTAAGCAGCAATGAACCTAGTAACACGTACAAAGCTTTGCTAAAACTCAAAATAATTTGGTCCCTCAGCGCGATTGCTGGATTGTTGTTATCATTATGGCAGGGTGCGCCAGTTTTATTGTGGTTTGTTATTTTGATATTTAGCTTATTTTGCGGAGTTTGGATTTATTACGTACAGAAATTAAAATAATGCTCTTGTTATATATTTTTAACTACATTAATCTTTATAACGGACCCATTAGATTTAATCGCCCTGATGGAAATCAAGCCTCTTTCTTCAGAAACATTAGAAGAAGCAGTCAGATTAGCAAACACCGTATTTCCTCACGAAGCACCCGACACAGCTCCGGAAACAGCTTTTAGAGCTAGTTTAGACACAAAGCGATACAAACATTTCTATGATCAAAACAATATAAAATCGTTAGAATATTGGATTGGCGTAAAAGATCAACAAGTTATAGGCACAGTTGGCCTTTTTACTTTAGAAGAAGATTATCTAGAAGCAGCATGGTTAGGGTGGTTCTGTGTACATCCGAATTACAAAGGAAAAGGAGCGGGAAAGAAATTATTGGAATTCGCTATACAAGAAGCACAAAGAAGAGGTAATACCTACCTTAGGCTTTCTACTAAAACTGAAAACAAAGATGCTCACAGACTTTACGCTAAAAGAGGATTCATTGATATGTACCAAGAAGATGAAGGATCTGATGTTACGTTTTACAAAGAACTTTCACTAGGAAAAGTTTAATCCATAAAACTTTGCAAGCTGAGATTAATTATATTCTCTTTCGCCTGTAGCTCTTTAAAGCCAGGCTCCAAACCCACAAACAATTGGCTCTCAAAGAAAGATCGTCGGAAAGGAATTCCTTTCTGAATCAACGAAGAGATGCATTCTGGAATGATCGAAACAGACAATTCAGCTTTCTCCGCGATCTCTTGATACGTAAGTAATGATTCCCCAGTATACAAAACTAAAAAGACTTTGCGCTCCATCTGATTTAATGGGGCAATATTTAATTTTGGTTTTGGGATGCCTAAGCTTAATTGAGTCTGGTCTAAGCGCTGAGAAATTTTTTCCACTTTGATTTCTAATTCCTGCAGAAAATCAAAAAGTGCTTGAACTTCCGCTGTATTATCATTAATGGCAGCAAGATGTTCTTCCAACATTTTACGGATGGTAGCAAATTCCTTATTCATCATGTTTCACCAGAAAGCAATTCTGCTCTCTTTTTACTTACAACAAACCCGGAAAAGAAACACTTTTCCTCTACCAACCCCTTCTTACAAAATATAATTTTCAGAATTTAAATAGCTTTCTATTTTCCGTCGTGATGTTACTAGAAAATAGTCATGCCTTTTTTGGAAAAGCATTTAAATCAGTTCCTTAGTTGCAAGTCAAAATCATCGCAAGAAAATAAGAAACTACTTATTTTCTGCGCAGCCCGAGATAAGAAAAACTATCTTATCTGGGCACCGGAGAAGTAGTTTCTTCTCCGCGTGAAATGAAATATTCTTTTCATTTCTTGTCGAGAAAATTAGAAAAATAAAAATTCTTTAGTTTGTCGTTGGAAAAATTCCACAAACTAAAGAAATATAAATTGTAAAAAAAACTCCAGTAACATGAGCGATGATAACCAATCAAAAGTGCAACCGGCCATTGTCAACTTTTCTGCTAGATTTGAACGTGAGGTAAGTGAAATTGAAGTATTGTTAACTACGTTGACCTCTACAACCAAAGCTGCGCATTTTAAAGAAATTCAAGAGAAATTAGATTTGATGTATCGTGGCCTCGGTGTGCTCATGGATCAGGAAAAAGATCTTTCCCGAAAACAAAAGGCAGAAATACAGCTTTTACAACGGCATATTCAAAGACTAAAATTGATTTTAGAAACTGAGGCGTTGCCTAAGCTGCTAGCGATGTTACAAAGTTTACGTAAGCAGGTAGAACTTGTTGTGAAAGTGTGATTTATTCCCTACCTATTAGATACAACGAAAATTTATAAACAAACTAATTCTTACCATTTTTATGGGATTCACAAAAGGCATGGATACGACAAGGATAGACATAAGTATTCATCGTAAAATAGGGGAGGTATTTACTGAAGTAGAAGTGATTATTAAGACCGCAGTAAAAACAGGAAATTTTACCCCAGATCAGCGAGGTCAAGCCCAAAGAAAAATACGTTCTGTACCCGGAGCTCTACGTGTTTATATGCAGGACGTGCAAGACTTAACATCAGCTCAAAAAGATGATATTACAAAATTTCAAGCCAGTCTCCAGGCTTTTGCTAGTAAAATAACGATAGAAAAAAACCCTGCAAAACTTCTTCCACAGCTTCAAGCCTTGCGTGTGGAACTAGACGACTTGTTAGGTTGATTTCTGCACATTCTAAAACTATATAAGGAAGTTCTTACTTCAACTGAAAATGGTAATTCATACCACGAATGCAACTACTAAAGCTTTAGTAGTAAGTGTACGGAAAAATATCCAGAAGAATTTTGAAAGCGTTATATCGCTTTTAAGGAGTAGCTCTGCATTTGATCATGAAGAGGCTCGGAAAAAATTAGGAAGGATCTATTCCGCTTTACATGTATTGAAAGAAGATTTAGGGAAAGAAGGAGTCTTGAAAAGCGATCTGATAGCAGTAGAAATCCTAGAAGAAAGAGTCTTGGTTTTCTTAAAAGAGATGGATGATAAAACCCAGAGAGAACGTGTTCGAGAAGCAGAATCCCTCAAAGATATGGCTAAGACTGCTCTTGTAACCGATTAAGTCACAAATTTTAAATAATACTTCTGCTATCACTTTAGAAAAAGGTGATGTTTATGGCTACTACCGTTGGGGAAGCACGGATGTATTTGCAAGGTGCAGTAGAACGCGACTTATTCGAGGCTGAAACCCATATAAAATTATTTTCCAAAACTGATGTTGCAAGCACACTAAGAAAAACAGCTCAGGGAATTTACCAGCTTTCACGTAATCTACGCCGAAACAAAGAAGTCCCCTCACGAATTCCTGCCAACCTGCAGATCTGTTATGATGATCTAATCGAACTTAGTGATGAAGCAGGCAGGAAAATATTGCCCAGCCTAAAGCCAGCTGAGAAAGAAGCAGTAAAAAGGCTCCTTCTGGCTAAAATAGAAATGATCAGAAAAAAGATCCGTACGGTTGAAAGCATACTAGTCCAACTTGAAAAAGAAGGTCAGCGAAACAAACAGCATATGAGCACATAAGATGACCTCCATAGAAGAATTTAAAGATTATCTGCAAACGGAAGCTGAACGAGATCTACATGAAATAGAATATCATCTCAAGAAACTTACCTTCGGTAAAGCAGAGCAGTTAGAAGCAGCAAAAGTGGATATCAGCCATAAGCTCAATACAATATACTTTGAAATGCTTGATTTCCTCACCTGGTTGGAGCAGGAAAATAAAGTAGTTAGATCCAGGAATGTCAAGGTACTCATCGATGATGTAAAGAAGGACATTGATAAGGTAAGAGATTTTCAGGAATATGTAGCAACTCTCTCTCCTAAGGATGCAATCTTCAGGAATAGGGAATTATTTATCAATGTCCAACAGAATCTCCTTACAAGAGCAAGAAATCTTGCCTCAGAAATACTCAACTATGTAGAAGAATTAGATCAGCTGGAACAGGAGTTAACCAATACGGTAAGCCTGCTTAAAGGAGTAGATAGTTTCCTCCTGAGCGCCCCAGAATCGATAGGAAAACTACGCCAAAAGATAAAAGTTCTAAGAATCGAATCATTCTCAACCCAAAAAGAAAATCTGGCTGTAGCAATTCAAGCCCTTTCTATACAGGTAAACGATCGCTTTAAAGCTCTACAAAAATTGAAAAAAGTTTCTGCTCTCACTAGGCTGCGTGCTGCATTACAGATAGCTGAAGAAAACCTGAACAAGCTGTCTAAAACCGTCCGCAACACTGATCCCAAAGTTTGGAAGCAAAGCGGAGCCAGTTTCGAGGTTTTTAAAGAACATCTATTACAAGATCTGGAGGGAACTTTAAAGGTATTCGCAGTAGCTGCCGGCGACCTGAAGGATGTACAAGATCAATTAGCTGCCTAAAGATTTTTAAATAAACTTCTTTTTGTCACTGATATGTCACGAAATCTAATTATACCAGCCAGCTCCTTTAAGGAATTTAGCTATAAATGCGCCATGAATACGGCTACTACGATAAACATGACTTTCTTAGCGCCAATAAAAGGTAAAAAAATAAGTGAAATCGATCCCTTCAGCGCTTCCCTCGATGAAGATCCCTTTATCCTCGTCCCATTAGAGATAAAATGCGTAGGAAAAGCAGCATCCCTAGCCTTGTATCATAAGCTGCCAAGATCCCGTCATTTTGTTGCATATTATGAAAAACCAACCGGAGATACCCTGACGGCCAGATTCCCTCTCAATCTTGATGACATCTGTCGTAAAGCTGAACGGTATGCTAGACTTTTAGCTTTTAGGACCAAAGAATATGCTGCTCAAGAAAAAAAACCTTATGATTTTACAGTGAGCTTGTTCCTTGACGTTTTCCCTTACAGAAAAAAAGAAAAAATCCGTGAATTACATAATCAAGAGATTGAATACAATATACCTGCAGATGACTATGCCTCCATCTTAGCCGCTCAACGGCCTTCCAACCCATGTCTCTAAGATCCAAACGCGACCTTGAAGTCATTCTTAGCAAACTTAAGAGTTTTGAAAAGCCTTCTTTAACTTTAGAACAATATCCTACCCCTAGCTATATTGCAGCAGAATGGGCCTGGAATATGGCGTTGAAAGGAGAAGTTGCGGGAAGAACTATTGTTGATGCAGGTTCAGGTCCGGGCATTATTGGTATTGCTCTTTTGCTGCTGGGTGCGCGCAAGATCATCTTCATCGATAAGGATCATGAAGCTTTACACATCTGCCGACAGAACTATCAAAACCTACAGGAGGAATATGACATTGGCCAGGCTGAATTTATCGCTCACGATTTCAGCCTCTTTGATGGCGAAGCTGATCTGGTAGTGCAAAATCCTCCTTTCGGCACCAAACAAGAGCATGCCGATAAGAAATTCTTAGAGAAAGCCTTTGCTACCGCGCCGATCGTGTATAGTATGCATAAATGGTCTACCCAGAAGTTTGTGGAAGCTATTTGCAAGGACCATAAGTTTAAGATTACTGATGTTTGGCGCTATGAATTTCCTATCAAGGCTACCTTCTCCTTCCATGAAAAACCACGGCAACTGATCGATGTTGGCTTATGGCGGATGGAAAAGTTATAATGTATATGGAGAAGGATTAAGTAAAACATCTTCATTCAAATTATGTGGACAGCGAGGGGTTTAGAGCACAGATATTGGAAACTTATATCACAAAGATAGGACTTACTGCCCCTCTTGTACAACAATTAGAAGGAATTCTAGAAAAACAATTTCAGGTTACTCATAATAAAGAAATTAAAGGTTCAATATTCTTTCGGGATAAAAAATTGGAATTAGAAGTTCTCAGCTCTTCACTTGAAGAAGAAGTTGAAGAAGCGTTGCTATCTTTTAGTAAAGGAGATGACAATAAGGTTGATTTACTTTACGATTATTCACTTCAAGCTTTGCAGACACATACAGAATATCATGGTGAAAAAGAAATGCTTAAAGTTGTACATTATTTTTTTGAAGTCTTTCGCAACAAATCACCTTTGCAGCGCCAGAAATTTTCTACAGAAGGAAGAAAAAAATGGTCTGACCTTTATAGAGAAATTATTCTGGGGAATTATTCTGATTTTTCGTTACGAGAAATGAAAATTGATGAAAAAGGATTTATAGGATTGTTTCATGTCCATGATGAAGGAACGCCACCCTCGCCTCTTGATCTAGCTAGTAACCAAAAAATAGAAATACCTTCTTTAGTTATTGCTGGCACCGAAGATTATAAAGCGTCAGGTATTACCATTTATCTGGTCGCCAAAGGCGATTATAAAGTACTATACCAAGGCTCTTTACAACCAAAACAAGAAAAATAAAAAGCATTTTTCTCTAATTTGTTATCATGAACAACAATAAAATTATTAAACTTCTATTCTTTTCCAAGCTTAGGTGCATAGATGAAATTAACCATTGATACGCAAGTAGATACTCACGAAGATATAAGAAAAGTACTTCAGATCCTCACCTCTATTCTAGAAAAGAAAGATTCCTCGATTTCTCCTGCATCATCCTCCACTGACACTACTGATCTAATGAGCATGTTCTCAGATGACCAAAAAGGAACCCTTGAAACGAAGGGTAATCCTCCTGATTTTAGCTCCTTCTTAAATCTAACTTCTCACAAGAAAGAAAGTAACGATAATGATGAACCTAAGATAGAGTATTATTAATTTTATCAATTTTCAGAATCTGTTGAGCTGATCATCCCATGAGCGAGAAGTAAAGCATAATAACGCGGATCCTTCGTTTCTTGCCAGCGCTGCAATAGATGGGCAAGATCATCCGGTGAATGTAGTGAAGGAAGATAAATATCATGTAAAACTTTGGTTAAATCAGTAAATCTTTCCGCTAACTCAAAGAATAAGGATTGTTTGGCCTGAAGAGAAGAACCGACCTGCACATATGCCGATGATCCTATCATCACATGATATTCTAATCCGCTTTCTCCTTGCCGCTTGGTGATGCTGCTAGGAAAGAATCCCACTAAAGACAGGCAGCGATCCCACACTTCCATGAGCTTCCTGATCTTTTCCCCATTATTGGATTC
>CAYJQD010000030.1:0-3868 GCA_964372235.1 uncultured Methanosarcinales archaeon | reverse complement strand
GGGATGCCGCGAAAGGTGCCTTACCTTAGCCTGATTGGATTCCTGCAAAGAATCGCGGTAAGCAAATGTGACCGGCTCATCCTTTGCTTCGGAAACCTTTACCAGATCCTGAGCAACCCCGACAAGATATACTTTTGTTTCTGGCAAGAGGTTAACTTTTCGCCGAGCTAGAGATTCACCTATTAAGTGATAAAATGCTGATTTGCCAGCGATATCCACTAAATTATCATCTTTTTCCATTATAAGATAAATATCAATGCTCCGCCTAAAGCTACTAACAGAGCAAAAACGCTGATAACCATCCTTCTAAATCTTCTCTCACCTAAAAAATAGGCAATTCCTGCTTTGGTTACTGTATTTCCCAGCAAGCCCAGAATAATACCATCTCGAGCAGTTTCATAAGAGAGTGATGTTCCCGCCAATTGTGATAAGGAAAGAGCAATAGCATCGGCATCGGCCAATCCTGAGAAGAAACTCACCAAATATACTCCTTTTGTAGAGAGATACACATCTGCTAATTTTAAGAATGCCAATACTAATGCAAAAATGCCGGCAAATTTCAATGCTGGCTTTAATGCGAAAGGCGATCGCAACTCTACTTTTTCCTTAACCTGTTTCGTTTGTTTCCAGATAAAGTAGGAAAATAATCCTGTTGCTGCCATCAGGAGTAAAAGAGGCAATAGCAGATGGACGAATAACACTTGATTTACCAAAAGTACCTCAAATAATATCCTGCCGAACATGATTCCATTAGCCAAAATAACACCCAGCGCCAGAGCTTTGTAAAACCCATTCTGCTGTTTGCTCCGTTCGGCGAAACTCAAGGTCAATGCTGTACTGCTGGCTAAACCACCTAGCAATCCTGTGAGTTCTATCCCTCTCTCACCAAACCACCTCATAAGGATGTAACCGACAAAACTAATTCCAGAGATCAAGACTACCATCAACCAAGTTAGAAATGGATTGAACAATTCATAAGGTCCGTATCCTTTATTGGGAAGAAATGGTAAAATGACAAAGGCGATAACGGCAAAGACGAGGGTGCTTTTCATCTCTTCCTTCTTCAGACGCTGGGCAAACTGATGCAGTACGGTACGTGAATATAATATGATGGTGATGATTACTGTGAGTAATACAGCTAATTGGATTTCACCAAAATAAGCGAGAACACCTAAAAAAAAAGTAAGAAAACCAGCAACTTCTGATGTTGCTCCAGAAAACTTTCTCCGCGACAAGATAAAATATGAAATAATAATAAGCGTTCCCATCAATAAAATTCCTACCACTAAAATCCAGGGGTTTAAAATTTCGCCAAAGAATGCTGAGAGAGCCCCGAACAAGGCAATCAAGGGAAAGGTTCTGATCCCGGCATAATCATGAGCATGCTTTCTATATCTAGCATATTCTCTTTCCAGACCAATAAGTGCACCTAACGCTAACGCCAGGAGAAAATTACCTATAAGAGCTAGCTCTGCCATCATCTCATCTCTTTTCCTAGAATGAAGCTTTTCAATTTTATATATTTAGTGGTGAAATAGTAAATTTCTACAAAAAATATTTATCTTCCAGAACTATTGTACAATCATGATTCCAAAGCCCGATCACCTCAATAATCTAGAAAGGATATTGCAAAAGGACCTCTACACCAGCCTAACTGGACAAAATCCAATCGAAAAAGCCCAATATCTTCATGATCTTGTATATGCTCTTCAGGGAACCTACACTGATGAAGGAATACGGAGATGGTTTCAACGGAAAAGATCACAATTAGGAAACCAAAGTCCTCTAGAATATCTAGGTCCACATTGGAAACCTAACGATCAAAAAGCACAGGAAGTCTTAGATTTAGCAAAATCGTTAATCGGATAATTACTTATTCAAAACAGGCTGCAAGCCCCATAGAACCCTCCATTTATCCGCAACATGACCATATGCGCCGCCCGTAGCTGCGCCCATCGCCGATCCGCTCAACAAAGCCATCATCATCTCTTTGGCAGAAGCCCCGGCAATGTATAACATAGGAGCATAGAATGGGATCATCGCGGCCATGCCTACTGCGGTATCAACAATTTTCTTCTTCAGCTGAGAACTTTCTGTTGTTGCCCCTGCTGTTTTAGCTGACCATTGCCTGAACAAGGAATATGCATACCCGGTTAAGAAAGCAGTTGCTGCACCGATCCCTCGTGAGGTGGTTACCTCTTCCCATTCCATTCCAGAGAAGCGTTCCGTGGCTGTCATAATCGGAGCATAGAAAAGTGCATTCGACGTTCCGTCTACTACAAAATATTTAAGATGATCTGTCAAGGTTAGCGGTGTTTTCTTTGCTTCTGATATCCGTTCTTCTAAATTGGGTTCTTGACACATGCCTGAGTAATTTTAGGGCTTTTATTTAAGAAGATTTGCCATAAAAACTATATGCTGGCGATCAGAAATAATCTTTTCTTATCTTTAGCGTAATGGTTGACGTACTGGAAGTATTTGTGCAAATTCTTGCTGCGTTCCACAATAGCCAGAGAATTTCCAGCTGGAGCAAGAGGATACACTGTACCTCGCCCATCAGTAAAGGTGACAATCCCACCAAATTCAGGATTCCAATTATCGGTTATATCAATAATAATATCAATGCCAGGACTTTTTTCTAAATATCGATCATGTAAGATCTGATAATCCTTCCATCCTAACCTAAACACACTAAAAGTAAGATCATCTACTCTCTTTTTTGTTACAAAAGATAAAAACTCATTCAGTTCCGCTGAATCAATTTTCATACTTGAGGATTCATACGAATGATGCAATATGATAAGATCTTCCTTAAGCTTCAGAGAAGAAGCCTTTTTCTTCAACTCAGCGTAAAATTCTTTACTGAAAAAATTGTTCAACTGTACCGCTGGAAAATCTGAATGCAAAAACGATTTTCTAACTCTCTGCTTCATTTCCTCTTTCATATACTCTAAGCTAAGTTCAGAACTAACCATAATACCACCCGCTTAAGGTGATACGCTGTGTATCAGTAAGTACTTCTTCTACCATATGGATAGAAAGATCAGAAACTTCAAAAAAGATCAGCGAGCCAGCTTGAGGCATATATCTCTTTGCCACTTTCGTAGGCGTTTTATTTTTGGATTCAAACAGCGCTAATGCTCCGCCATCTTTCTCTTCTAAATCGTTCAAATACAACATAAACGCGATCTTCCTGCCCGGAACTTGGTCGTCATGAGGAAGTAGATAATCAGTATCCTGGTAAATAGAGCCAAAAAGATCTATCTTTCCGCTCAGTCTTATAGTAGTTGCAGCCTGCATAAATGCAATCATCTCTGCCGAAGATAACCAGGCAATAAAATCTTTCAGCACCGGATCATCGCTATGTAACAAATCATACGTCTGTGAAAACTGAAAGAGATCAGAGTTATGTGGGGAAAACTCTTCCCGGCCCAGCGCCTGCAGTAGCGCGATAATTTTTTCCTGTTTCAAAAAGTGTGGAATCTCCAGATGTGGAAACGGCTGATTGGCCGCAAAAATAGGCTGAAGCGTTCTCGCTTTTTCTTGTGAAATTTGTTTATGGTTTATCCAGTTATTAGTGGTCATCTTTCTTCAAAAAATTAGGTGCTAGGTAGTCATAGATGAGATAATCTAAAGCATATAAACCGGACATTCCAGCAGAACCAAGAGCTACATATTTGCCAAGGTGATCAGGTTCCATGGATGCTCCATAGTAAATAACGATTCCTGCTCCTAAGTCACCGGCTAAACGGAGCATAATCCTACTAGCGTTACGAGCCAGATTTCCCATAGCGTAGATAAACCGCTTATTTTCATCTTCAACTGTCTGCAGGAATGCATCTGCCTCTTTGGAGTGTTCAATAATGTC
>CAYJQD010000029.1:0-13108 GCA_964372235.1 uncultured Methanosarcinales archaeon | reverse complement strand
ATTACCGGTAATACTTTCACCAACAAAAATCTTGAGGTCCGGTTTGGCCACTCGGATAATCTTCTCCAATTCTTGCATCAGATTCGTATTGGAATGCAATCGTCCTGCCGTATCCAGCAAAACCACTTTTACCTTGTTCTTCTCCGCATATTTCACAGCATCAAAAGCTACTGCAGCTGCGTCTGCCCCATAATCATGTTTGATAATTTTTACTCCCAGTTTATCAGCATGCTCCTCCAATTGTTGAATGGCGGCTGCTCTGAAAGTATCACAGGCAGCTAACACCACTGACATTTTATGCTTCTGAAAGTAATGCGCTAACTTGGCGATAGAAGTTGTTTTTCCAGTTCCATTTATCCCAAAGAAGGCGATAACTAACGGTTTATCTTTTTGTTTTGCTAATTCAACTAAATCCACTTTCTCAAAAGATAGGATTTCAGTCAAGGTTCGCTTCAAGGTTTCTTCGATCTTGGCTAGAACATCCCTTGGTAAAGGCTTGTCAACTAATTCCTTCTTCAAGTCTTCTTTTATCTTTTCAATGACTTCCACGGAAACATTATTCTCCAATAAGGCTAATTCTAAATCCCAGAATAACTCTTCAAACTTTTCAGCAGAGATCTTCTTGGTAGTTAAGGACGTTTTGATCTTTCCGAAAAAAGACTTCTCTTCTGGCTCTTCGGTTTCTTCTTTACTATCTTCCGCAACTTTCTCTTTAGCTTCTTTTTGCTTTCTTTCTACTTCCTCTTTTACTTCTTCTGCCTTTTCTTCAGCTGCTTCTACTTTTTCTTCTTCTTTTTTACCGAATAAGCGCTTGAAAAATGATGGTTTTTCTTCTTGTTCTTTTTCGAGAATTTCTTCCTTCTTTTCTTCAATAATCTGTTTTTTCTCTTCTTTAACCAGAACTTCTTTCTCTTCTGGCTCGGCAGTTTCGAATTCTTCCTGAGATTCTTTTTTTGCCTTCTTCGCTTTCTCTTTTTTTCTTTTTTCTTTTTTTGCTGGTTTCTTTTCTGCAGGCTTCTTTTTTGTTACTTTAATTTCTTTTTGTTCTTCAACTTTTTTTTCAACAGGCTTTTCGATTATTTTTTCTTCTACCACTGCCTCTTCTTCGGTCTTCTTAGAAAAGACCGATACGGCCTGCTTTAATTTCTCTTTTAGCTTGCCGAACATTATTCCGTAACCTCATTAATCTCTTGATAGAATTTCCGTCCATGCTCGTGTAATTCTTTCAGAACGCCTTCTGTTTCCATAATACTTTCCTTTATCTTCTCACTCTGCTCTCTCAATAATTTTAGCACGTCGGAGACACTCTTCTCTGCAGTCACGTCTGCGCCAATATTTACTACTAATGTTTGATTGTCTTTCAATTCTGCTTTCATGAAAATACCATTAGCGATAGGTGCAAGGATTTCTGTATTTACCTTTACTTTTTGTAATTCGGTCAAAGCTTCGATAGAAGCTTCCAGTTCTTTCTGATGAACTTGCAGCTTTTCTACATAGTCAGTGATCTGTTCTACCTGCTGCTGCAACAATTGTAGTTGCATGTACTTCTCTTCGATGTTCTTCTCATCCGCCATGATTTACAACTTCTGTTTTAACTGTTCTAAGAAACCTTTGTACAATTTAAGGCTCTTCAAGAATGGCAAGTCTGGATCATCCGACTTTCCTAAAAAAGGAGCATTGCTGATTAAGAATCCCTGGTCGTCTTTCTTGACATGGTGAAGTTCTTTTTCTACCAAAATCCGTAATACTGCTTTTTCTTCCTTGGTTAAGCTCATCATGGAAGGTAAAAGAGAGACGAGTTTTATAAATATTACTGAACGTTTTTAGTAAAGTTTTATTAAAAGCTTTGCTTGTAATAATTAACCATAGATATTCTTTCTGTGCCCTATTTCGATAACAAAAATAAGTAATTTTTCATCTTCCTTTTCGAAGATCACCCTATAATCACCAACTCTAAATCTGTATCCTGCCACTCCCACCAATTTTTTAATATCGCATGATTCCGGGCGTATTCGTAATCTTTCTAAGGCAATAAGAATTCTTTCCTCGATTTCTCTAGGAAGTTTCCTTAGTTGTTTAGCTGCAGTTTCAGAATAAACTAAGGTGTACACAAAATCACGTCCTAATTTTTAAAACCAAGCATTTTTTTTACTTGTTCATGGGTGTACGTTTTCCCTGCTTTAATCTCTGCACGAGATTTTTCTATATTGCGTTTAGTTTCTTCACTTAATTCCATAGAGTCTTCTAATAAATCCCAGATTACTTCTTCATAGCTCTCTTTATCGTAGAGCTTTCTTTTTTGTAAAGTTTCTAATAATTCCCGACTAACTTGTATCGTGGTTGCCATAGGAACTATATAACTGGCTATATTTATAAAATTTTTGGTTATTCCTCTAAAAAAGTTAAATCTCTAGACATCTATTTCCAGCAGAAAGGTTTATAAATCACTACCATGTGATGACTAAAATAAATTATGAGGGCATCAAAAATGAAGTTAAATGAAAGAATAACACAACTTGCTGAACTGGGTATTAACGTCAACACCCACAAAGTTGAAGGACAACCAAAAGGCAATATTGTGGCTCGTTTTGAAAATGGTGAAGGGATTGAAGTCATTAGCGAAGCAAGGAAAAGAGTAGATTTTCGAAAAAAATGTAATGATCCAATTTATAAAACTCTAGTATCTGAATTTGGACAGAAGAGAGCAAATGAATTAAGTGATGAGTGTAAGCTTCCAGGGGGTTATTCTTCATTAGAAGCTGAAGAACATATAATTTTTGATCATCAAAGTGGTCTTCAGTACCAATTTTTATTGCCAAGCAGGGTTTACCTATAAAATTATAAAGCTCTTTTTATTTTTAATATATTCATTCTTCATAAAAGCTCAATTCTTGCGTCTGTTCATCGACAAAGACATGCGCTTCCGGATGTTCAGCTAGATATTTTTTACGTTTCTCATCTGGCATGTGGTATAAAGTGCCTTTGCCGCTCAACCCCACTTGCGGAGTTTTCAGCATATAATCATCAGAGGTAAATTCCTTTCCTGTCTTCAAATATTCCTCGTACAGTTGATGGAACTTAGGAAAGTCAATCCAGGTCTTCCAGACCCCCTCCGCCTTGTATTTTTTCTTGGCGAACATTACTACTCGGGACGCGATATGCTCAGAGACGATTTCATAATCAGGCAAATGTTTCACCAGTTCTTTAGAAAACACCACTACTTCTTCATGCAAGGGCATATTTTCCTTACTCAATCGTTCTTGTGATGGGCCTACATGCATGTAGGCTTTTACTTCAATAAAATCAGGACTGCCGCGCTGGATTAATTCTGCGTATTTTTCGAGAGCAGTCATGTTAACCTGCTTGATCATGGTCAACCTAATACAGGTTCGCTGCTTCTTCTGCGACAGATAATCGAGACTTAGCAGCATCCTCTCCCAGAAATCAGGAAATAGAGGTTTGTCTACCTCTTTGAGCATCTCCTTTGTCGGCGCATCTACGCTGCAGTACAGCTGAGTAATCGGTTTCAGATTTTTGATCTGTTCAGGATATTGTGAGTTGGTGACTAAAAAAGTAGAGATGCTCTCTTTGTGAAAGCCATCGATCAGCTCATTCATCCTTGGATAGATGATTGGTTCTCCCGTCAAGGAAAGAGCGACATGCCGGATCTCTTTTGATTTTTCATAGGATGCTTTGTTCACTTTATGCGAACCGCCAAATCCCACTAAGAGCTTGTGGTGCGCTTTCTTGCTTTCTTCTAAAATCATTGTTGGATCATCCACGCTCCACTTCCACTCTTTACTTACTGGAGCTTTATATCCCCTCCAGCAGAAAGTACAGCGGTTAGCACAGCTGATACTTGTCGTCATCTGCATACACTGGTTGCTCATGATCCCGTAGAACTTTAGCTTGTAGCAGCCTCCCTCTCCATTGATCATATTCTTGGTCCAGCCGCAGGTCTTGACCGCGCTGTGGCTACCTACGATACGATATTGCTGCTTTTCCAATTCTGCTTTAGCTTCTGGTGTTAGCATAGAAAGTATATTTTGCAGTGCATTTAAAAATGTTTATGAATCTTTTTAAAGAATAATTGTTTCTCAAATCCATGAAACCAAAATGCCCGCAATGCGGCTCTTTCAACGTGAAAGTACATAAAGATGACATCGAATTTCTGACTTGCAACAGCTGTGGGTATGACGAGCTCCGCGAAGAGACTTTTGTGGAACAGCGGACCTCTCAACGTGAGAAGGGAAAATATACTCCTTACAAAGCAGGAGGAGCAGGAAGGACGAGAAGGAAATAGTTTATTTTACCAATTTCATAGTTTTACTATCCTGATCCCAAACTCTAACCGCAAACACGGAATATTCTCCTCTATCTTGATGCAATTGTAGGAATTGCCTATTCCAAAAACGTCCAGAGAAGCAGGTTGTTTTTTTAGAACTCAGCTTACTCCTGTCTGTTACAATCATTTCAGTACTAAGATTATCTGCAAATACTATTACTGGAAAACCAGTCTCTTTTGCAAAATCGATTACTTCGGGGCTAAAAATTTTGATGTAACTTGCTTTAGATAAATAGTTCATTGAGTCTATAGCATTAAATTGCTGGAATAATCTGTCTGCAGAACAATCCATAGGCCAATGCTGGAAAGCTTGATTGTTTATATGATCGAAGGAGATGTCTAGAACAGGTCCATAATAACGAGGATTAAGAAATCCATAACCTTGTGCTTCATCAAAAGTCATGCGAGATCTGACCTCAAAATATGGATAAGCCAAGTTGCAAACTTTCTTCATTAGTGAATCATGATCTCCAAAATCTCCAATTACATTTCGTGCATAAGCAACTGCTTTTGCATCTATTAAATTTCTATATTTTTCATAAATTGGAAGAAGTAAGTGTTGAACTTGGTTACTAAACTGACGATTATATAATTCAGCTACTAATTCAAAAGGACTTACTTCTCTGCTCATTCTTTACGGTTTGTTGTTTTTTCTTTAAAAATCTTTACTACTTTTCTCTTAGAAACCTTAAAATATATTCTCCACTTTCTACTAGTATGGTAAAACCGATCCACGGCAAACATTCTGAGTACTATGAGGCGATCTTACAATTACGTGATGTAGAAGATGAGGTCATTGACTTTGTGGATGATGAGATAGATAGGAAAAATATTCCATTGGCCAAAATAAAAAAGGTGACTAATGGCTATGATTACTATCTTGGCAACAGCAATCTGACGAAAAATCTCGGCAAAACCTTACAAGAAAAATATGGCGGAGAATTTGTAGTTACTGCTACATTATTTACCCGCAAGGAAGGCAAGCCCGTTTACCGCTTAACGATACTTTTCCGCGCCGTGCCTTTCAAGAAAGGTGATCAGGTTGAATACCATGATGAAATCTACAACGTTCTGATGTCTGGGAAGAAAGTGATGCTCCAACATGTCAAGACTGGTAAGAAGATGCAGTTATGGCATAAGGATCTGGGGAAAGTTAAGAAGAAAGGTTAATGCACCTTCCTAAACTGGTAAGATTTCCAACAATAAGAGGAAGCTGTTGCGGAACTCTTATCTGCCAGAAAGCTGGAATCTGTCTTGTTAGTATTGTTTTCATGAGTGCTTCTGTAATCGTTGCCACCGCCTCCAGTTTTTTACCGTAATCCTGTTCCCCCTCAATACATTGGTATTTGAAAGCAGAATTATAAATGATGACTGGAACCGATGAAGGAACAACTATTCGGGATTCAAATTCGTGATCTTCATCTACAGTAAGCATTCTACCATATCGATTATCACTTTCAGGAAAAGGAATATACCCGTTTACTGGTGCAGATTGATGTTCATATAGCCTAAATAATTCTATGTCTTTATCTAAGAAAAATCCGTTTTCAAGTACCATCTTCTCCAGATTATCTAGGGTAGCTTGGGTGCGAAAAATGTAGCTGGTGGGCAGTTCTCCTAACTGTAATCCAGGTAGTGGTTCATTCGTGCTTCTTTTTGCTAACAGATCAAGATATTGTGCGAAGCTGTAATCTATGTAATTGAACATACAATCATACTTTTTATTTTAATTAAAAACTTTTCTTTCGTATTCTCCTTTACAACAATCTTTATATCCTTTTCTTCTCTGGTTGAAATATGGCTTCAGCACAACTATGGCGTTATGGTAAAGGACTAACGTTCGTTGCAGGAATAACTGCCGGATTGCCCCTTCTTTGGAATTATGCCACCAACCACAATACTCGTATAGAAACAAGCGATACTCTTTATCTGAGAAAAATGGATGGTCTTCTCGCACATGCTCAAGTAGACTTATCATACTCTCGTGAAGATATCATCCTAACTGTTTTTGATCCCCTCGGAAATGGCTCGCGAAGATATTCTGATGTCGGCAGGGATGGGATTCTTGACGAGGTGAGGATTGATTTATCGTGGTTTGAGGTAAGCGGCGCCGATGGTTCATTTAACCGAAGAGAAGATGCGGCAACGCATCCAGAAATATTGCAGCAAGAGAACCAGCGCTATCAGTATCATCTGAAAGAATTTGCAGCACAGTTTCCAGATGATTTCAAGCGTATGGGATTGGAAAAAAGTCTACTCCCGTAGGGCAGCTAACTTCCTATAATTTTCTAAATTTTGTTCTAATTCCTTAACCATTATTTTCGCAATTTCTTTTCCCAAGGGGATATAAAATTCTTCAGCATCTTTTATCTTGCGCTCTCGACCTTCTGGTTTCAAAGAAACTAAATCTTGGGTGTTATGTATCATATCTGCAATCTTCACTCTCTTTATCTTTCTTCTCGAAAATGATAAGCGCGCTTTATAGAGTTGGTCTGGAGAAAAGGTAGAAACGTCCAACAACAAGGCTCTGCTAAGATACTTTAGAGTGTTATCGTTAATAGTATTTTTAGAAAGTACAAATACTCCGTTAGCAATTTCATACCCGAATCTTTCTTGAATCTCGCCGGTAAATAATTCAGTATCTTCAACCGTATCGTGCAGTAAGGCAATACATTGGGTAACATGGTCAGAATATCCGAACCGGTCTAGAATTTTAGCGACAGCCATAGGATGGGTATGGTATGGCAAATTGCTTCCTTTTCTGAATTGTTGGTCATGATACGCAATGCAATGCTCTTGAGCCAGTTCAACCAGCCTTTTTCCTTCCATCAAATGTAATCAGATATTCTTTTATTTAAACTTTATCAACTAAAACTTTATAAAACAGTAAGCAAAGTTATGCTCACAACATGAATTTCATTCCTTATCACCAGGTTAAAGAGATTATCGAAAAAGAAATCAGTTTATATCGTTCTAATTCTGATCAACAACTTCCGGAAATTAAATTTGAAAGAGAAGGGGAAACAACTAAGATTTCTTTTGACGTCGATAAACACGCTAATTCATATGAAATTATTATTGGCATCACAGAAGTCATGAAAGAAATAAAGTTAGATGGATCATCTAACTATGCAACCTTGAGCAATGAGCGGGTCACTATAACTTTAAGTGATTTTTTGAAAAAATCTATTTCTTTTAGAACCAAAGTAGTGTATGGTAATTTAAAACCTGCTGGAGAAGGATTAACCAGCCAAGATGTCGAGGCGATCATAACCGCATACAAGGTAGGTAATGCTCTCTCAAAAAGATCCTCCCCTAAAGAAAGACTTGCTCAACTTGGCATTAGGATGTATGATGGAGCTTCAAAGTTAAACTGGGAGCATTTAGCCGGTTATGAAAGTGCAAAACAAGAGATACAAGACACTATCATTTTACCCTTACTCAACCGGGAAGTATATGAAAATATCGCTCGTGGAACTAGAAAATTTTATGAAAGCAACCGAGCGAAGGCAGTGTTGTTTGAAGGTCCGCCGGGAACCGGGAAAACAACTTCCGCCCGAATTATTGCTGGAGAAGTAGCAGTACCCTTAGTGTACGTGCCCTTAGAGAGCATTGTTTCAAAATGGTATGGGGAGAGCGAGCAACGTCTGGCGGAAATATTTGATGCTAGTGCTGAATTAGGAAGCTCATTACTTTTCTTGGACGAAATAGATGCATTAGGGCATTCTCGAGATCAGGAAATTCATGAAGCTACCAGACGAGTGTTATCTGTCTTATTGCGAAAGATAGACGGCTTTGAGGCCAACGACAAGACGATGCTGATCGGAGCAACCAATCGGAAAGAAGATTTGGATCCTGCACTGCTTAGTCGTTTTGATGTAACCATATCTTTTCCTTATCCTAATCCTGAAGAACGTTCTGCTATTTTTGCCAATTATGCCCAACATCTTGACCTAAAGGATTTGGAAAAATTAGCTATAAGTTCAGAAGGTTTGTCTGGAAGAAATATCAAAGATGTCTGCGAACATACAGAACGGCGCTGGGCCTCTCGCATTCTGATGGGGGAAACTTTAGGAGAATTACCTAATCTGTTTGCGTATTTGGCTTCCTTAAAGACGAAACTAAAAGTAACGAAAGACCTATAATAATCCGTCTTTCAAACTTTCGTTGAGGATATTCTTAACTCATTTTTGTCCGCAATCAAAAGCATCGGAATCTTTATAACTTTTAAATATCTTCTACTCTTATGAACTGGAGATGGATGTTTATGTTCTTATTAATACTGGCAGCTACACCTGTTCTAGCTCAGGAACCATATACTCTCAAGCTTCTTGCGGTCCAGGAGACTGCGAACGGCACGTTAATAGGTAGCGGAGCTGATCTTTATTTAGAATTGAAGGAAGGCACGGGAAGAGTTTTTTTGGACACTTTTCCGGTTACTAAGATGGATACGCAAATCTCTACTCGGTTTGCCAAGGAGATTGCTTGCCATCAGTACAATCTGCCTTGTCACAAATATGATTTTATCTATACCATCAAAGCGCAGACTAATATCATCGGCGGCCCAAGTGCCGGGGCAGCGATTGCTGCACTTACTACTATTGCCGTGATGGATTTGGATTATGACGCCGAAACAACGGCGATTACGGGAACGATTAATTCGGGAGGAGTGGTAGGTCCTGTCGGCGGCACCAAGGAGAAAATAGAAGCTGCTGCTCAGCTCGGTCTTAAAAAAGTTCTTATCGCCGAAGGTACTACCGTACCCCTTTCTGCAGCAAACAACACCCCAAATACTAATGAAACAAGCACAGAAGATCTTAACTTGACTAAATATGCCGCAGAGAAACTTAATCTTGAAGTGGTTCAGGTGAGCGATTTGGATGAAGTAGTATTCCATCTGACGGGGAAACAGTTGAATCATAAAGAAGTGAAGATAGAAGAAAATAAGGAATACACAGAAATAATGAGCGACCTGCGCGATCTTCTTTGCACTCGGATGGAAAAAATAGAAAGCGAGCTACATAAAGAAAGGATCCTTATAACGAAAAATGTTTCTCAACGAGTTGAGGAACAGAAAGCAAAAGCAGATAATGCAACCTTACAAAAAGATTATTACTCTGCTGCCAGCTATTGCTTCACTGCCAGTATTTCTTTGCGCTCGCATTACTATGCACAAAAAAAACCGGTGCTTTCTCAGCTTTGGGACAGGTTCCTGCTGTTAGAGGACAAAGTTCAATCCTTTGAGCAGAATCTTTCGGTGCAAGAAATTCAAACCATCACTGATTTACAGACCTCAATCATAGTCAAAGATCGTCTTAACGATGTTAAGGAACAGATTGCTAAATTTAAAGGGTTGCCGGCTGACGCTGATAAAAAAGAAGAAGCCTATAATCTTTTAAGTTATAGTGAAGAACGTTATTTCTCTGCCGTAGCCTGGGCTAAATTTTTTTCTATGAACGGAAAAGTTCTACAGCTGGACCAGGAACATATTCGGCAGTCCTGCATCCAAAAAATATTAGAAGCGGATGAACGATATCAATACATCGGGTTGTTCATCGGCGAACATAACTTGGAAGCCATTGCCAAAAAAATACTCTCTGCACGCGAAGCTTCACAAAAAAGCGAATACGAGCTTTGTCTTATGAAAGCGATTCAGGCCAAAGGAGATTCCAATGTGGTATTAAGCACCTTGGGACTTCAACGGAACGAGCTTACCGGAGTGCTGGAAAGCAAGAATCGTGCTGTAGCTCGCGTTTTAGCAGAGAACACGGCAGAGGGAAAATTTCCTATTTTAGGCTATTCCTACTTCCAATATGCTAATTCCCTCAAGGAGCAGGAGCCTATCACCGCTCTTTTCTACTTGGAGTATGCTTTGGAGATGGGCGATCTTAGCCTTTATTTTCCCGAAGAAAAAACAATTCCCCAAACCCTTTCTGAGAAAATATCTCTAAATCCTCAATGGGTGGGAGGATTTATTACGGGGGTTATTGTTGCTCTTATACTAATGCAGATTAAATCAAAAAAATTTAAGAAATATTTCCGCCGACTTATAAAATAAAAAATTTTATTTTTGATCTGGATTATCTTCAGGAAAAATAGTACAATTGTTACTGATCTGTAGGATCTTTTGTTCGAGATCCTTGAGTTGATCGATGGTGGCGAAAGCGCCATACTTAGTATAAATAAACCGTTGCTCCAACTCTGTAAAGCCGCCGGAACAGTAATTCTTAAGCAAAGTTCGGGAAGGGTATTTCATCCCATTTTCATAATTGTGCACCATGCTGTTGTGAGCACCTTGCGGATCTCCTTTTTCTTGCGAAAGCACTTCATCTTCCCAGTAAGTAAAGCTGTCCATCAACTCTGCGGAAGGAGTATCAGATACTAATCTGTTGTAAGGATCATCTCCATGGGCAAGCACCTGATCTGTAAATTCAAAAATGGCGCTCCTATGTCCTCCTTCGGCATAATAACCTATTATATATCTCCCAGGAATGTTTAAGGATTTTGCAGCCTGTACCAAAAAAAGAGATGTGGTATGGCAACCGTGTCGAGAAATTTTTTCTTCGCTCATTTCTTTCAAAGTTGTAATTTCTCTAGGATCTATATGTAAGGTTCCATGTTTGTATGACCTAAGCTGCTTTACTATCTCAATGATGGCAGTTTTCTGATCAGAAAAGGATTCAGCTTGCGCGGCGATTGAGAATGATTCTCTTGGAGAATGGTTAAGCAGAAGACTGCTGGCATATATTTCTTGTTGATCTGACCATGAATAAAAAAAAGCTTGTGGTCTGACTATTTCTTTTAATTGTTCTTGGGAATATTCTTGTAAGCTCCATGGAACAATTTGATTTTTCTCCAACCACAATGAATGAGCAAGATGGGCAGCATAGATCTCATGGGCTTCTTCTTGTGTCACATAAATTTTGGTAATCGGATTTTTGTCGTAGAGGTCAGCTGGTATAATTTTTTCATACGCTGTTGGTAATGAGGCAGTCGGTGGCAATCCTGTTAACTCTGCCTCCCTAACTTTTTCCCACATCGTTTCTTGCAGTACGGATTCAGAATAGGTGCAGAAATTAATGGTATTCTTTAAATTGGGAATGGAATCAACTATTTGCTGATAAGGCGCTAGATCTTCAGGAACAGTCAAACAATAGTAGTTTGCTTTCTTAGGATTCTCTGGAACGTAGATGTCTTCCTGTGTTTCCCAATTTAATATACATCCTTGAGAAGCTAATCCTACTAGGAAGTAACCAGCATATCTTTTCATGACCTATACCTCTTTAACTGAACCTCTTATTATAGATCGGCATTATTCTCTGGATATGGTTTGCTACAATTGTTGCTCAATACCAAAATCTTTTTTTCAAGCTTATCGATATCCTCGATAGTTGCAAAAGGACCGAATTCTGTATCGATAAATGCTTCTTGCAGATAAGCTCTCCCCTCCTCACAATAACCTCTTATTAAAGATTGTGCAGGATATTGCATTCCCTTTTGATACTTATGCACCATGCTGTTGTGTGCCGCAGTTTTATCTCCTTTTGGATATACAAGAACATTCTTTTCCCAAAAATCATGGCTGTCCATAATTTCGGAAGAAGGAGTATTTCCTAAAAAATTGTAATGATATACATCATCACCATGGGACAAAACATCATCAGTAAAATCAAATAAAGCAGATCGATGCCCTTCGGCATAATAATAACCATTGATGTACCTTCCCGGAATGTTCAGCGAATTTGCCAGGCTTACGATATAATGTGACATGGTTTGGCAGCCATGTCTGGAAACTTTTTCTTTCTCCATCTCTTTTACGGTTATGATCTCCATTGAATCATGGTCGCCGGTAGGATTTCCCTCGCTATCATATGAAGCAGATATCCCATGCCGAAAAGGTCTGGTTGCTTTGATGATTTTATCCATAGCAGACCGTTGATCTGAAAAAGAACTTATTGCTTCTTTTGCGATAGCAAATGTTTCACGAGGAGAATAATCTAAGATTAGATGGAAAGAATACCTTTCTTTCGCCTCATCCCAATCTCGAAACCATGCTTTAGGTCCTAGTAATTGTTTGAGTTGTTCGTCATTATATTCTGCTAAACTCCAAGGAACGATATGATTTTTTTCTAACCATAATGAATGTGCAAGATGTGCAGCATAGATCTCCTCTGCTTCTTCTAGCGTGGCATAAATTTTAGTAATTGGGTTTTCTTCATGGCTGGATAATATTTCTACTGTCTCTTCGAGTCTTTCAGTTTTCCATTGGTGTTTGATATATTCAGCAGGAAAGGATTCAGAGTAAGATTGAAAGTCTTTGGAACTTATTTCGGAATATTTTCTCTTCTTTTCTAAATCTAAATACGATGCCGGCAATGGCGCAGAAGGTGATAAACCTGTCTTTTCTGCTTCTCGTACTTTGTTCCATAAAGTAGTTTGAAGATAAGTAGAACGATCGCAAAGCTCTGTAGCAGCCACAATTTTCGGATTTTGATTTAATAATTGGTAATATGCTTGCAGATCTTCTCCGGGATGAATGCAAAAATTAACATTGTTATTTGATTGAGAAGAATCACTGCACGCCGTACTAATCAATAATGGAACAGAATACGCTAAACCTTTCCTCATTCTGGAGGGTGAGGTAAATTGTTTTAAAATAATTTAGAGTCTGCAAAGGTTATAAAGGATTAATAAAAAGTAGTAAATGAAAAAATGAATATAAACCCCTGGCCAGCCCCGAAAGGCTGGCTGGGGAAAAAGAGG
>CAYJQD010000028.1:0-13416 GCA_964372235.1 uncultured Methanosarcinales archaeon | reverse complement strand
GTACTTAGTATATTCTAATTCTTCTTCAATGTGTTTTTTGGCTGCCATTTTTCTTTATGTTTTCGTTGAGTTTTATCTTTTTATTTATGCTTTAAGAGCTTTAGTTAGCTCCTTTCTTAAAAAGCTTGCCTTTTCTAAAGCCAAATCGACCATCTTGCCGATCTCTTCGATAGTTAGAGCAACCTCGCCACCTTTCTGTAAGGCAGAGATAGTTCCTTTGGCATCTGAACCGACAGTTAATCGTGCTTCATACGCCTTCTCTTCTTCATGAGTAGGATCGACCATCAAAGCGCCGTTCACTTTGTAAATAGTGATCGGCAATGGTTCTTTGGTCAAAGGCAATGCTTTATCAGTTTTCTGCTTGTAATCGATCGCGCCAGTTTCTGCGTCTACAACGGGAAACTTTGCTGTTTTCAGAGCAGCAAGAGCAGCTAATCCTGATGCATCAAGCAAGTTTCCATCGTCGTTGATGCTGATGATGTCGACAATGACGAACCAAGCTTTCTCTCCAGGCTCGATACAGAGCTTCTTGAGATCCACCGCTTTTGCTTCACGGATACCTCGATCTACAACTCGAGCAAGCTCCACTGCTTTCATGCTGGGAGGACCTGCTTCAAACTCAGGACTTGCTAAGGGAGATAATTCTGCATTGACCATGATACCACCTTCATCAGGAGTATCGTTGTACGGCTTCTCAATAGAAAGTTTTACCCCGGCCATGACTACGGTTTCACCGATCTGAACTCGAGCAGAACCTTCTGCGGTCCAGGAGATGTTGGTTTCGATTAAGATAGGTTGGCGGAATTCCGTTAAAGAACGATTGTCTAATCGTCTGTTTTCCTTCGCTAATTCTGCGATTGTTTCTTTATTGACTATCATTTTTGCCCTCGTTATTGTCAACAGCATATTTTTCTTTTAATGCCTTGACCTGTAATTGGTATACTTTTTCAGTAGCTACTTTTGCTAATTCTAATGCCTTAAGCAAGTCCTGTTTAGAGATTTCTCCATCCATTTGTAGGAGGGATATTTCTTTGCTATTATGCAGCATGGCCACAGGAATGTCTGAGACGATTGCAGGATATGATTCTTCGTTGTAGTTCAAATCCGCTACTACCGTACCATCAACCTGACCGACTGCGACAGAACTTACCATGTCTTTCATAGGGATTCCAGCATCAGCTAAGGCTATGCACGCAGCAGAGATAGCTGCACATCTTGTTCCTGCATCGGTCTGCGGAAGCTCCACAAAGATATCCACTACGGAATTGGGAAATGCGGATAAATCTACTACAGGAACTAAAGCCTGTTCCATGACCATGGAGATTTCTTGAGCACGTCGGCTTCTTCCTGGTTTGATTCTTTCTCCAGATCCGGAGAAAGGCATCATGGTGTAGTGACATCGTAAAATACCATGTTTAGGATTAGCCATGAATCTTGGCACGACTTCTCTAGGCCCATAGACGCCAGCGATAGCCCAGGTCTTTCCGATCCTGAATGACGCTGAGCCGTTCGCATTTTTAACTACGCCGGCCTTTGCTTCCATCGGACGAAGTTCATCGATCTTACGTCCATCAACGCGTTTAGTGTATACCATTTTAGTTGTTCACCTCAGCATCTTCGGTTGCTCTTCCGCCAAGGAATTGTTCCATCTTTTCGGTCAATCCTTCTAGGTGGGATTTTGCTTCGATAAGCTTGATAGCTTTCTCTGCTTTCAGTTCTCCTTCTGGAGTTCCTTTAATCCAGATCAAGCCGTTCTGGCCGACAGTGATGTTGCAGCCAGTTTTTTCTTTGATCAGAGAGATCATGCTGCCTTTCTTTCCGATAACTCGAGGAACTTTTTGGCTGTTGATGCTGATGATCCTTCCGCCAGTGATCTTGCCCAATCCAGGTTCTTTCATGGTTAAATCGATCAAGTTTTGGGAAGTAACATTCACAATCTTAACTACTGCATAATCGCCGATAGCTAAAATCTGGCTTAAATCTTCTTCTTTCTTGACAAATCTGGTAGTGGCATCACGCACGTTTAACAATGCAGAATAGGCGGTAGCAGTATCAAATCGCCAGCCGCTGATAGTGATATCGATAACTCTAGCGATGATCTTGTCTTCGGTTTTAGGCAAATATGGTCCAGATAAAGGGGTTATCTTGATAACGCGACCAGAAACTGAAACCAATCCTAACACTTTAGAATAAATCTTGTCTTTTTCTCTATAAGTATTGTCGCCAGGTAGAAAATCCATGCCTTGTGCAAGGGATTCGCCAGGAACAACCACACTTCGTTCTTGTACTAATAATTCACTCATTTTTCTTTTTTATTCGTGCTGGTATGATAAGCGTGGGCACGAATACCTCCGTTTATTTTCTCACGCAAATACTATTTATTTGAGTTTTATTTAAAAGGTTTTTGGTGGAATTTTGGTGACTAAAAAGTAAGAATTAAGAAATAAATAGAAGAATCTACTTCACCAGCTTCTTCAATTCTTCATTGCTAAGCTTGGTAAAGCGTTTTTCATCTACAGTTATGTAGGCAGCATCTACTCTATCAAAATTAAATTCGGCTTGCAAGAATTCTTTTAGCAAGGTAACCCCTAATTTCAATCCTTCATCGACCGTCATGCTGGCTTTATAGCGTTTCTGGAGCTGAGCTTCGATTTCCATCTCACCTTCGCCGATCACTGCCGCTTTGTATTGGAAGTATAAGCCGTATGGTTCGGTAAGGAATAATTTAACGCTCCCATCTTCCTCTACTCCACCAACCAATAAGGAAACACCAAATGGCCGTAATCCTGCAGATTGGGTGCAGATTTGTTTCATATCGCAGATTTCTTTGACCAAGGAAAGCGTATCTACTTTAGAATCATAGGTGACGGAATGCTGCTGCGCTCGCATCTGTGCTCGATCGACTAGCACACGTGCATCGGAAATGATTCCTGAGGCTGCTGCTGCGACATGATCATCGATAACAAACATTTTCTCGATTGCTTCCGGCACTAAAAGCTTGGAAGTAACTCTTTTGTCAACAACAAAGACTACTCCATCTTTACAGGCGATGCCTATGGCAGTAGAGCCTTGTTTTACCGTTTTCTTAGCGTATTCTACCTGTAAAAGCCTCCCATCTGGAGAAAACATGGTAATGGAGCGATCATACCCCATCTTATCGACCATCTGTTGTTGTTTATTTTGCATTTTTACACCTCAAATATGATTCTTGTGTTTATATGATTATAAATGTGAGCTTATTTTTTTTAGTGTTCCCGAAGTCACGATAGAACGTATAAGTACGGGAGTATTTTTAATCTTTTTGTTTAATATGACGGCAGTTTTCAATTCATCTACATATTTGTGGTTTACCTTAAGTACAAAACGCTGCTTTGGTTCATCCCATTTTTCCCTCACAAAGAGCGGAGCCGCTTTAGCCACCCCTAGCTCACCAAGAAACCGCAGAAGAGACTGTCCAATCGCTTCAGATACTTCAGCTTGAGTAAAGGTCTTGGAAGACTGGATTTCAAACAATACATACCGTTTCTTTTGCTTAAGTGATGGTTTTAGTTTCATTTTTGCTTTTTTATTTTATCTACTTTGTTTTTCTGCTTTACTACTTCTAACCTTCCGAATTTCCCGCTGGAAACTTGCTTTTGTCCCTTAAACTCTGAACACCAGCCGTTTTCTAATTTTATTTTATCACCCACGTTCGCTTTATCAATATCATCATTCCATAAGGTTAGGGAGATTTCGCCGCTAGCATCACGGAGAACTGCGTTGCAAACCTTTCCTTCTTTGCCGAATTTGCTGAAGGTGCGCGGCTCTTCTTTTGAAACAATCTCTGCCTCGAGTGTAATCTTCCCTTGATTAGCTTGCACCTCAGAAATATTCATATTCTTTTATTTTCCTCTTTCTAACTTATCGCGGAGCTGCACAATTTGAGGGTAGTATTGATTCTGCACTTTGCGCGGAAGTTTTTCATAAATCGCATACAAGTCTAAATACTTTTTCTTTTGCTCATCGATACTACCTTGCTCTGTATCTTGGAGAAGGCGTTCTAACTCCCGCTCTTTCTGCATGTGTTCTTCTAAAGTTTCGCGCAGAGAATTAACTCGGCTGTAGAAATTCTGTTTCTTTTTTTCCGAGAGCTTCATATATAACTTGTAAATCTTTAAGTATAGTTTCTTCACGTCTTCCATAGGTTCAGAATCCATCATGGGTTGGATCTTCTTGAGCAGCCTGCGCAGGCGGTTGGCAGCTGAGAATTCCCAAGCCATATACCAAATTAATACAAATACAGTTACCCCAATGATAGAAAGCAGCATGGTACGCATGGACGATCCTTCTTCTGCCCCAGGCTGAAATAGCAGATAGATTACTACGCTTAGAGTTATGGCTACCAAGATAAGCAAAATGATGGAAGCAACAGAACCTCTCTTGTGATGTTCATGTTCTCGAGCCTTACTCTTTTTCATACTTGAACTAAATTTTTATCGTTTATAAAAATTGCTGTTTAATGTGCTTAATGATTAAATTCAATCTTCAAACAATTTAGACAATCTTTCTACCAATTTCGCAATCTTCACTCGTTCCTGCTGGGTCGTATCACGATCACGGATAGTTACTGTATCACGCAAGGCTGGATCTTCCAGCGTTTCAAAGTCAACAGTGATACAATAGCGCACTCCTATTTCATCAGCGCGGGCATACCGTCTTCCTACAGATGCAGCTTCATCATAGAAGCAAGAGAAATGTTTCTTCAATGATGAATATATTTCTTCTGCTTTAGCAACTATTTCTGGCTTATTCTTGACCAAAGGAAATACGGCGCAGAAAAAAGGAGCTGCTTTAGGCGGAAGATGTAAAACAATATTTCCCCGTTGCTTGTCGTCTTCATAATTGAGATCAATCAAAGCATAGGTATTTCGATCCACTCCAAAGGAAAGTTCTAATACGTGAGGGACGAACTTGCTGGCTGATTCTTCATCGAAGATTTCCATTTTTTCTCCTGATACGCGTTCATGTCCTTTCAAGTCATGATCAGTTCGATAATGTAAGCCGCCTATTTCCGTAAATCCAAATTCCTGCAGCTCAATCTCAATGTCGAAATGATATTTGTTGTAGAAAGCGCGTTCTTTCTCATCCAATTCGTAGAAGCGCAGCTTTTCTCTGGGAATTTTGATCACATCAAGATAAAACTGCTGGATCTTGACTAAATGATACACATAAAATTGAGGAAGACCTTGGGAAACTAATTCTTGAGCGGTACGTTCTATAACTTGTTCATGCCCTGCTTTTCTATCTTCAGCCAACACCGTCCGTACTTTTTGATTTTTCACTAAGCCGAAATATTTATGTTCGTCTACTTTTGCTGGATTAAAGAAGATCTGTAATTCTGCTTGGGTAAACTCACGCTGGCGCAGTACAAAATTACGGGGAGAAATTTCATTGCGATACGCTTTTCCGATAACTGCTAATCCTAACGGTAATTTTTTCCGCTGTAATTCGTACTGGAGCTTGAAATTGACAAATGGCGATTGGGCAGTTTCTGGACGCAAGTAGGCACGATTTCCTTTCCCGGTTCCCAGACTGACCGGAAACATCATATTCATGACTGTAACAGGCTTTAATCTTGATTGGCATTTAGGACACACTAAGTTATGCTTTTCAATTAATTTAGTCAATTGTTCCGGAGAAAGACCTTCATGCCGTGTTTTGGTTTTGGCTTGGATAAAATGATCAGCCCGTTCCGAAAAATCACATTTAGAACAATCAACGATTGGATCAATAAAATTCTCCAGATGACCTGAAGCTTTGAAAACGTTTTCATGCATGATATTAGCTGCTTCTATCTCAAAGAAGTTGTCATCTAAACCAAGAAAATAATTCCGCCAGAGATTCTCGAAATGATGTTTTAATTTTGTGCCGAGATGACCATAATCATACAATCCTGCAATGCCGCCATATATTTCAGAAGAAGGATACATGAAGCCTTTCTTCTTGCAGAAAGTTGCGATATCTTGTGCAGTATGAGCCATAACCAGAATTATGAAGAGGAATTATTAAAGTTTGCCTTTCTATATTTACTATCTTCCTTTCAACCAATCCACTTCTTCTTCGTTCAATTCCAATTCTTGAGCAATGGATAATCCTACACTTTCTCCTTTTTGAAACAAGACTTGCAAATAAGGGATCTGCTGCTCAGCTACAGCAGTAGAAGTGTGTGTTTTTATCGCCAGCTTTGCGGCGATTTCTTTTTTCTTGGCATTTTTCATTTTTGCCTGCCACAAGCGTAGGAAGCGCATGGTCTGACGGTAAGGAATAAACTCAGCATTTTTTTCTTCTTTTGCGGAAGAGATTCCCGCAGTCAGCAGATCGTTGATATAGGCTAAGAAGCGCCAGTGCTGCCGGTTCATGATCCGTCCCTGAAAGACATCGGCGCGGGCAAGATGTTCGTATCCCTTTGCTAAGGCCTGCGGCGAGAGATATTCTTTAGGCATGTTTTCATCGATCCAATGAATAGTATCTTTTGGTTCCAGATCGACATTTTCTAATGCAGGAAGAGCTGTCTCTGCAGAAGAAGATTTGAAAATAATCACTAATGCATTGAGAATCGTTTCAGTACGCTTGCGATCAGACAAGGTAGAAACATCAATAAATGTAAGGTTTTTTGTTTTGGCGCTACCCTGAAGATCTATTAAAGCAGCACGCATATCTCCATCAACTTGCCGAGCTAAAGAGTTGATTGCTTTTTCATCAAAAGTAATATTTTCTTGCTCACAGACCCATTGTAAACAATGAGCAACGGTTCGGTATTGTAATTTGTGATACGGGATTACTTGTGACGCTTTCGCCAGCGCTTTGAATTTGCTGTCTTCAATATCGTTAGCAGTAAGTATAACTGGGAAAGAAGAATTTTCTATTGCTTTAATTAAGGCCGGAATACAACCACGATCGGTCACCCCAGAAATATTATCTACTTCATCGATAAGGATTATTTTCGGGGTGAAGAAAAGAGATTGCTGCCCTAAGGCGGAATTAAGAAATTGGGTGATGTTTTCAGCATTACGCAGATCAGATGAATTTAATTCCACTACATCATACTTTAATTCTTTCGCCAGCGCATACACGGAAGAAGTTTTCCCGCAACCGATGGGGCCAAGCAAGAGCGCGGCCTTATGTTGCTGCTGTTTGTATTGGGTAATAAAATTTCGCAGCTGTGATACTGCTAATTGCTGTCCAAAAACTTGGTCAGCGTTCTTCGGTGCATATTTTATGGTGAAGAGAGTCATACTAAGAAGGAAGAGTAAGAGATTTTAAGGTTTATGGTAAATTACTCATTTCCCTCCCGATAACATCCTAGCCAGGAATCCAGGCGAACTATCCGGAGCCTTTTCCGGCGCATAATAAGGATCGGGAGTAATTAAAGACCACACATAATTTGCCTGAAGAAAAGTTTCATATTGAGAAAAAATATTCATGCATAAATCAGTTTTCATGTCCTCTGTTATTTTCTGTTTTAAGTGATAATTAACTGACGGAGTGATGGCCATGATATCGTGGTCTGCTAAGTACCAGTAACAAGCACGAAGAAAAGCCCAGGACATTTTCCGATTGTAGCCTTGTTTCCGCAATGTTGTTAAAATCTCTTGGTCAGGAAAAGAAGAATATTCTCTATTTCCTGCTGGAACACGTTGAGAGATAATAGTAATTATAGCTTCTAACGTAGCATACATTTCTTGATCAGAAAGAGCAGGTTTCAACATTAAAAATTATACTAATGGGCCTTTATTTTTAAGATTTTGTATTCTCAATTTATCTATTGCCTTTACTCCCATAATCTATTTAAACTATAACTCTCTCCAGAAATGATGGTTCATAATGAAGCTAGGGTTAACCTTTAATGATGTTCTTCTTGTTCCTAAAAAGAGCCCTCTCCGATCGCGCACGGAAGCAGATACGCGGACACGTTTTACTCGAAATGTTTTCTTAAATATTCCTTTAGTTAGTTCGAATATGGCTACAGTTACTGAGCATAAGATGGCCATCGCCATGGCGCGAGAGGGCGGTTTAGGAGTAATCCATCAATTCAACGCTATCGAAGAGCAGGTTGAAGAAATTAAGAAAGTCAAGAGAAGCACTAGCCATGTCATTGAGAATCCTCTTTCCGTACCTCCTACTATAACTGTAAGAGAAGCGGTGAAAATCATGATCGCCGAAGGCGTGACCAGCTTGTTGGTGGTTGATGGCGAAGAGCTGATTGGAATATTCACTTCGCGAGATTATTTATTTGAAGAAAATTTAGATAAGAACATAACAGAAGTGATGACTGGCCGTGATAGATTAATTTGTGCTCCGTATGGAATAGAATTAAAACAGGCCAAAGAAATTCTGCATCGACATCGCATCGAAAAGCTTCCTTTGCTGGAAAACAGAAAGCTGCGCGGATTGATCACTACTAAAGATCTACGCAAGTTAGAGCAGTGGCCGTATGCTTCTCGGGATGAGAAAGGACGATTACGAGTAGGCGCTGCAGTCGGAGTAAAAGATACGATTGAACGATCAAGAGCATTAATCGAAGCCGGAGCTGATGTTATTGTCTTAGATATCGCCCACTGTCATTCCGAATTAGCTATACAGCAAATTAGAGAATTCAAATATCACTTTCCGCATGTTGATTTAATGGCTGGAAATATTGCCACAGCTGAAGCAGCGCGGGATTTGATCTTGGCTGGTGCGGATGGGTTGAAAGTGGGAATTGGGCCAAGTGCAGTTTGTACTACACGTATCATGTCTGGTTCTGGGGTGCCGCAATTAACTGCGATTATGGAGGTGGTAAAAGTGGCACGAGAGTATGATGTTCCAGTGAGTGCTGATGGAGGAATGCAGGCTCCCGGTGATGTGGCTAAAGCGATTGCCGCAGGCGCTTCTACTATTTACTCTGGAAGTTTCTTCGCCGGCACTGATGAAGCACCAGGATTTATCATCACTAAAGATGGAAAACGATACAAACGTTATATGGGCAGCGCTTCTTACGACAGCAATCATGAACGCAGGGAGAATACTGAAGGAAGGAAAGTCAAAGAAAAATTAGATGTCTATGTAGAAGGAGTTGCTATTTTAGTCGATTACAAAGGCTCAGTGCGTGAAGTGATCAAAGGATTAGTGAAAGGATTGCAGAGCGGGATCAGCTACTGCGGCGCTTTTGATATCAAAGGGATGCAGGAGAATGCTGAATTTATCCAGATTACTTCTAATGGGTGGGAAGAAAGTAAGAGTAGAGGAACGAAACTAAGTGAGTGATTACTTTTAATTAAGACGTTGTCTTTGTTCTTTCTCTTGCCATAATTCATTTACTTTCCGGACTAAATCTCTATCTTTACTAAAATCTTCTAAAGCATAAAGAGCAAGAATTCCTTGTTCAAAAGTATGATTGAAAATTTCTGCATCGCGAGGGAATTTCTGTAATACTTCATATCCTATGTAGAACAAACATCTATGATAAAGATAATCGGAATTAGGCATTACTTTAGTATTAAGAAAAGTTCTTAATAAAACTTTCTGGTTTTAGAAAAGTCGCCTTGGCCTGCACCTTCGCCTTTTCTCGCTGAATATCAGAAGGAAAAAGTATCTTACTTTAGTCTTACGAATCGTGTAGCTCGGTGCAAGAAAACTGACAACGATCAGTTTTCTGCACAGAAATGAGATATTCTTTGCATTTCTTGTGCAATCTTGGCCTAGGGCGGCGACTTTTCCAGCGGAAACCGAGGTGCAACGATGATGACTTCTTTTTGGTCAATAATGATTATGCTGACTACAACACTCTTATTATCTGGTGATAAAGATGAAAGAAGAAAATAAACTAGAAAACAAAGTGGCTTACTGGAGTGTGCACGTATTAGATCAGGGACATTACGGTTTTACGCAATGTAGTAATTGCCGTTATGAACCGAAAGAAAAAGATCCTTATGATAGCTGTGTTGGTTGCGGATACAAGATGCAAGGTGTAAAACAAGACAACATTAGTTTTGGCGGCAGCGATTATTAGGAGGTGAACAGAACATGAACATATCAGAACTAGTGGAAACTATTGAAGCAAAGAGCGGTACAGAAGTGCGTATGCATCCGTATGGGTTTTTACAGCTCTCGTTGTCGGAAGGAGCGTGGCGGGATGCTGGATATAGATTACATGTCTGGAGCGATGAATTGCCGCAGATGAAACGGCCGGAGTTCCAAGTACACGACCATGTATATGAGGTTCGAAGTCGTATTTTACTGGGATCTTTAAGAGACATTCAATACATTGTAAAAGACGATACAGTAGGAGATTATTTACTCTTCAAAGCAGAAGGCCAGAAGCTGTGCAACACAAAACAAAGAGTATCCTGTATTAAAAGAAGAGTTTTCTACTATTCTGCTGGGCAGGAGTATTCTGTCACGAAAGGAGATTTCCATTCATCGGAATCGTTATCACCATTAACTGTTACATTGTTCCAGAAAGTTAATGCTGATCCAGGTAAGTCACCATGTGTGATCGGACCAGCTTATTACGATACTCTGGAAATTCTCTCAGATGAACGAACCTTTGAACAACAGTTAGCATGGAGAGTTATGGACAAAGTGCTGGAGGAGATTAAGAAGAAATATTTTGTTTAATTTTTATTTTTCTCGTTAACTTTTTAAATATCCTCTCTCCCTTAGCCAAGAATGGAGTTGCCGAAGAATTACGATCCAAAAGAAGCAGAACCGCGCTGGCAGAAGTACTGGGAAGAGAAGGAAGTGTTTGTCTACCATCCTGATCAAAAAAAGGAAACCTATGCGGTAGATACGCCCCCTCCAACTGTTTCTGGAAAGATGCACATGGGGCATGCCTTCAGCTACACCCAACAGGATATCGTAGTGAGATATCAACGCATGAAGGGCAAGAATGTGTTTTTTCCCTTTGGCACTGATGACAATGGGCTTCCTACTGAAAAATTAGTGGAGAAGAAAAAGAATATCCTTTCTGCCAAGATGGCCAGAGAGGAGTTCGTCAAGATCTGCAATCAAGTGATCGAAGAAGAAAAACCAAAATTCATCCAGAGCTGGAAGGACATCGGCATGTCTGCAGACTTTAAGCGTTCTTATTCAACTATCAATAAACATTGCCAGATTACCTCACAAGCTTCATTCATCGACTTATTCAAGAAAGGAAGAGTGTATCAGCAAGAATCCCCTGGCGCATACTGTGTACTCTGTCAGACGGCGATTGCCCAAGCAGAATTTGAGTCGGTAGAGATGAAATCCCATTTCAATGATATCGCGTTCTCTTCCGGCGGCAAACAGCTGATCATTTCCACCACCAGGCCTGAATTGTTGCCCGCTTGCGTGGCCTTGTTTTACAACCCAGACGATGAAAGGTATCAGCATCTGAAGGGAAAAACGGCGAGAGTGCCTATCTTTAATCATGAAGTTCCCATTCTCGCTGATGAAGCGGTGCTGAAAGACAAAGGAACTGGTTTGATGATGGTCTGTACCTTTGGAGATAAAGAGGACGTTGACAAATGGTTCCGATACAAGCTGCCTCTTCGAGCCGTGTTTGAAAAAAATGGCCGAATGAATGAGCTTGCTGCCGAGTTCAAAGGATTGAAGATCAAGGAAGCACGGCAGGCAATCCTTGACAAATTAAAAGAAAAAGGATTATTGCTCAAGCAAAAAGAAATAGTGCATGATGTTAATGTGCACGAACGCTGCAAGACCGAGATTGAATTTCTGAAAACGACACAATGGTATATAAAGATATTAGATAAAAAAGAAGAGCTGCTGGAGCTGGCGAATGAAATTACCTGGTATCCACAGCATATGAAAGTACGATATGATCATTGGGTGCAAAATCTGAACTGGGATTGGTGCATCTCACGGCAACGGCATTTTGGCATTCCTATCCCCATCTGGGGCTGTGTCAAATGTAAGAGCTATATGCTGCCTGAAGCAAAAGATTTGCCGGTCGATCCTACTACACAAAAACCAAAGAAAGCATGCTCTTGCGGTTCTACACAATTTAAGGGGGAAACAGATGTTCTTGATACTTGGGCAACCTCTTCTGTCACGCCGGAAATTGCCAGCAATTGGGTAAGCAAAGGAGAGTACGATTTCAAGTATGATGATAAACCCTTTGATCTTCGTCCTCAAGCTCATGATATTATCAGGACTTGGCTGTTCTATACCGCGGTGAAAAGTTACTATCATCATGGTAGAATTCCTTGGAAACGAGTCATGATTTCCGGACACGCACAGGATCCGCATGGGCGGAAGATGTCGAAGTCCTTAGGAAATATCGTTGAACCGCAGGAGATGATCCAGAAATATTCTGCTGATGCGCTACGTTTCTGGGCGGCGGGATCAAAATTAGGTGATGATCTACCCTTCCAAGACAAAGATCTGCTTACCGGACAGAAGTTCGTGACAAAATTATGGAATGCCTCCAAATTTGCACTTATGCATTTGGAGGATTACGATCGTACCGCAAAAATTACAGTTATTGAAGTGTTTGATAAATGGTTACTAAGCAAACTGCATAAGGTAATCAGGGAAAGTACAACCTCCTTTGAAAATTATGAGTATGCGAAGACCAAAGCAGAAGTAGAGCAATTTTTCTGGCATATTTTCTGCGACAATTATCTGGAGATTGTGAAAGATCGATTGTATAATCCACAGATGCGCGGAGCTGAAGAACGAAAAAGCGCACAGTATGCTTTATACCAGAGCTTGTTATCTGTCTTGAAAATGATTGCTCCGATCATGCCGCACATTACCGAAGAGATTTACCACTTGTATTTTGCCGAACGGGAGGGGAAGAAGAGTATTCATGTATCTACTTGGCCGCTGTTTGGTCAGAAATTAGTGGATGAAAAAATAGAATTGGTAGGGGATATGGGTGTAGATATCATTAACGCAGTGCGCAAATATAAGTCCGAACAGCAGCTGTCCATGAAAGAAGAATTTGCTCGATTGATCTTAGGTAATGATGACTTGGAATTCCATCAGATGATTAAGAGCATGGAAGCAGACCTGAAGGCAGTATTAAATGTAAAAGAGATCGTGTTTACAGGGAAAACTTCATTGGAAAGTGACAAATTTGGAATTAAAATTGGCTTAGTAAAATAGGCTTTTCTTCTTATTTTAGCGTATTCTATCGAAATGTTTATAATTGAAATAAGCTCAATAAGCGTAAAGAGCGTGATTTAACGTTCTAACAACTATGAGGTGTTTATAATGGCAGGAACTGAAGGTTACTGTGTAAAGTGTAAAGCCAAACGTCAAATGGCTGACGCTAAAGAAGTTTCCATGAAGGGAAAGGGTGGCGTAGTACGAAAAGCAATGAAAGGAAAGTGCTCTAAGTGCGGAACTACCATGTTCAGAATAATGGGTAAAAAGTAAAATTCTAATTCTAAA
>CAYJQD010000027.1:0-13599 GCA_964372235.1 uncultured Methanosarcinales archaeon | reverse complement strand
GGCAGCGGTGCGTACAAGGGAGAAGTGCTCAAAGTGAATAATTATAATTTCCATGGTTTATGGGAGCGTGGATTTAGCATAGATTCGGAACGTATCGGGGATCAGGACTGTTTACAAGGTGGAGAAATCAAATTGCTTCCAGCACAAACTAAAAAACGTGAACCTAGTGAATTAAAACGCTGTTTCTTATCTTTACCACCAGATTTACAACAGCTACAAAAGAATGAATATAAGGTAGAAACGTTTGTTGCAGATATGAATTATGATTATAAGATTACGAAATCAATCCCTATCGAGGTAACCCCATTGGAGGTAGTTTCATGAGGAAAATATTACTTATCCTTGTACTGTTGTCCTTACTTGTTTCCTGTCAGAAAACTTCTGAAAAGGGTGCAGAAATCAATTACAAGCAAGGTTTTATGGATATCAGCATCGCTTCGGAAGGAAATAAGGAGGAATATCAGGAGCAACCGTTGGAATTGCCTATTTCTCTTCACAACAGATTGGCCTATGATCTTGAAGCGGTTTCTGTTTCTATCAAAGGTTTTGATTCACATTACATCGAATTATATTCTGAACAACAGCAGTTAGCGCTGTTAGAAGGAAGAAGTGTCTTCAACCATGAAGGAATGAAAGAACGCTTTTTGTTTGAAGGGATAGTTAAGCGATTGTTGCCAGGAGCAGAAAAGGAACCAGAAGATTATCGAGTCTATGTTTACTATAAGTCCAAAGTGGAATTCTCCCCGAGTATCTGTGTAACCTCTTCGCAAAGTGAGTATGTAGGTGCTGCATATAATACCTATCAAGGTGCATGTACGTTCCAGAAAGAGATTTCCTACCAAGGACAGGGGGCGCCATTCGGAGTTACTGCTCTTGAAATAGTTCCACGGCAAGGAAAACAACTCGAGTTGCGCATGAAGTTAGAAAATAGAGGGAAAGGAAAAGTAGGCCGAGCAACCTTGGCCAGCGCTACGATAGGCGGAAAACCATTGACCTGTGAATTCCGCGGTGAAACGGTAGAGAATAGTTTCTTGTTTGAATCAGATCAGAAATCAGTGACCTTGATTTGCGTAGGATACTTGAATAGTGATGCGACGTATACTACGCCGTTATTTGTTGAACTGTTGTATGATTATGAGATCAATCAGAAGGAACAGTTAGTGATTTTGGAGTAATATTCTAATTTACTTGTTTTCAACTACATAACTTATTTAAACTATTTCTCATGAAGTTTAAACAATGGAAATCGCAATTCTAGGTGGAGGAAGTTGGGGTAGTGCTTTAGCCATTACCTTGGCCAAAAATAATCATGAAGTACGGATTTGGGAATTTTTTCAAGAACAAGCAGAGGAAATGCAACAGAAACGGGTTTGCAAGCTTCTGCCGGATGCATCTTTGCCAGAGAATATTTTTATTTCTCATAAGATCGAAGAAGTGCTCCTAGATAGTGAGCTGGTATTATTAGTAGTACCTTCCGATAAGGTAGAAGCTACGGTCGTGAAGGCGAAGCACCTGTTTTCGCATCAGCCAGTAGTACTTTGCTCGAAAGGGTTTGGCGAAGGATTACAGTTGTTATCCGAGTCCTTACAGAAACAAGTAGCGGGAAATGTCTACTGCTTGTACGGTCCGACCCATGCAGAAGAAGTATGTAAAGGTATGTTCAGCGGTATTGTTCTTGCAGGCAAAGATATCAAAGAGCGACAGCAGATCCAAGAAGCGCTTAGTTCTGATTCTTTCAAAGTGGAGGTTAGCACTGATATTGTTGGAGTACAGATCTGTGCGGCGTTGAAAAATATTTTAGCAGTATTTGTCGGGGTACTGGATGGAAAAAAGCTTGGTGATAATACCAAAGCGTATGTGATTACCAAGGGATTAGAGGAGATTAAGACTATAGGCCTGAAGCTCGGTGCAAAAGAAGAGACGTTCTATGGTTTAGCAGGTATCGGGGACGTAATTGTTACTGCCACCAGCAAACATTCTCGTAACCGCCACGTTGGAGAGCAAGTTGGTAAAGGTCGAAAGTTAGATGATGTTTTAGCTGAGATGAAGATGGTCGCGGAAGGCGTTACTGCAGTCAAGAAAGCAATCGGATTTAAAGAGCAGTTAGGATTACATTTGCCTTTGATAGAAGGATTGCATCAAATCCTGTTTGAAGGGAAAGATGTGGAAAAAGTGTTGAAAAATCTTAGTGCTTCTTCGCCTTCTCTAAAGCCTCTTCCAAACGCTGCTCGTTAAATCCTAGAACAATAATTCCATTAAAATCAACCACTGGAACACTGATCTGTCCAGATTTCTCCAGAATTTCATCTCTATATTGTCCGTTCTGGCTTTCGGCGATATTACAGTCTTGAAACGCAATTTTCTTTTTCTTGAGCCATTCTCGTGCTTTGGCGCACCAAGGGCAAGTAGGTATAGTATAGATTTTGACTTCCATGTTTATCGTGTGATCACTGCAGCTATTTTTTTCAAAAGCGGTACTTTTTCCTTACTGATGGAATAACGCGTTGTTCCGTTGTCGATAGCAACAACGTCCCCTGGCTGGAGTGATGTCCAATAAATATCTGGGATCATTTTAAGCTTTTCTGAACTAATCAACAAAAAATCTTTTCTTTTACCTAACATCATGCCATAATATTTTGGCAGTTCATTCTTTCGCATAGCTACATACGTTTTCTCTTTAGTGGCCAAAACAATGTTCGTTCCTTTGGTTTTCCTATACTTGTGGAGATTTTTCTGGATAGCCGCAGCGATTTTATGTTCCTGATTTTCTGCAATATCACTAAGTATGGAGTAAAACAATTTTTCCGAGTCCGTTTTTCCGCGCAGTTTGTACTTGGTTGAATCGAACCTAATCTCTTCTTCAATAAATCCGTTGTGGCAGAAAATACATTCTCCTAATATCGCATGGTTTGCTTTGAAAGGATGAGTATTTTTTATGGAAATTTCGCTGCCAGCTTTTTTCCGAACATGAGCAATCAGAAAATTAGTGGTTAGTTTGTGTATTTTCTTAACATCGGGATCATCAAAGATCGCTTTGGATGATTTTGCAATTACAAAATTGCCTTCTTTATCTTGATATGCTACACCCCAACCATCAGCATGCTTCCACCTTCCTTGATTTTTTTCATTTAATTCGTGGAAGGAGTTTTTATCTTTAGCCATCAAGGTAATACTTTCTAGAATATTTGGAACATCTATGTTTCCGGAGGCGACAATGATTCGGCACATGAAGATCAATCTCTTTGTATCATTCTTTCCTGCAGAGCAGCAACTCCTTTCCTGTGACGCTCCCACATCCATTGATTAGCAAGCGCGGCTTCGGCTGAAGAATAGTGCGGCTTATGGCCAAGATAATTAAGTACTTGTGCAGCAAGGTTATCTTCTGTGAGTAGGGTATAGAATGGCTGTAAGAAATGTCGTTCTTGTTGAGCTAATCCGTGTTCTGCGAATTGGAGCAAATTATATAGGTATTGATTGAGTTCTGGATTTTGTAGACCGCTTTGGACGGCGTGGGAAGCATATTCATCCAATTTTTCTGAAGAAGGAAGAATGACTTTTCTGGAATGAAATTGATGTTGTTCAGATTGAGAAATCTCTACCGGGGTTCCTTCTTGCATGATTCTGCTGTTATACCCTAGAACCAATGCAGCTTGGGCTAGTACGATATCGAGCGGTGCCGTATCATTTATGCGGAGTTCGTAGGTGCCTTTTCCAATCCCTGGGCGGAAACGTACATCAGGATAGCCAGTATTTTCAGTCTTGAAATGTTTTTTGAATGTTTCAAGATTATAAGTAAGAGGCGATTTGCTCATACGCCGATTCCATGGGGAGCGAAATTCTGCTGTCCATTTCTCATATCGTTCTCGGTCTCTTTTTTCTAATTCTTCTATGGAAGTGATATATCTTCTTTCTTCTGGTATCTTCGCAAAAACACCTTCTATGGGATCCGCGATGATGATGTAGCGATGGCAATTGACGCTGTTCTGTCCTTCATGCGATATAGATGAGGTTGAGGTGAACGCAATGGTCGGTCGTAACGCAGTAAGAGCGTTAAACTGTTCGACTAAGCGTGCGGCGTGTTGGTCTACATGGATGTGTATGCCTGAAATACGAACCAGTTTCTGCACTGCTTCTTCTCCGAAAACCGTTTGATAGCCGTAAACACGATGCATTACCTCTGGATTAATCTCTGCTAATCCTGCACCTGTTTCGCTGATGGGAATGTTGACGACTTCTAATTCAGCAGCAATGTTGTCGCTGACATCTTCTGCCTTGAGGAAATCACGGCAAAGTTCAGTGAGAGAAGATGCAGGAATGGAATTAAATTCAACCTGATGACGTGTTCCTTCTTTTACAAAATAGCAGCCGTTTTCTCTTGTTTCTTCTTTATTGAGCGGATGTTCTAAGAATTCTGCTGCAACATTGGCTATGGTAAAGTTTTTAGTATGATGCAATCCTCGTTCATATTCCACAGCGATCTTGAGCGGTTCCATAGGGTGCTGCTTTCGGTTGATTTTTATATTTAAAGGTTTCGTAGAAGTAATGGTGATAAAATTTGTTTATAACAGCATTTCAATATTCATCTCTTTACAATCCAAACTTTTTTAAATAGCTTCCAGTTTTAAGCTTAAATTCGGGTATCTAAACTAAAAATTCGGGCTTATAGAAAAGAACAATGTCAAAAGACCAATCTAAGAAAGGACTAGCACGGGTTAACACCGCACGGAAAATCTGGTATAGGATAGTAGGTCCAAAGTTATTCGGACAGATGGAATTAGGAGAAACGTATCTTACTTCCCCAGAATCAGCTATGGGAAGAAACATCAAGATCAATCTAAAAGATATCACTGGCAACGTTAAAGATCAGAATGCCTATGTTAAGTTTACTATCGATGAAATTGATGGAACTACCTTGAAGGCATCTGCTTCCGGATTTGAATTGACTGCTACTTCAGTAAAAAGGATGGTACGTAAGAATACCAACCGGCTTGACGATTACTTAGTATTCAAAACGAAGGATGGAAAGAGTGTTGTAATAAAAATCTTAATCGTAACTCAGAGCAAGGCTCAACGTTCAGTCCAAAAACAGCTGCGGCAGAAAATGAAAGCGTTCTTGGTGGAAGAAGTGAGAAACAACACTTTTGAAACCGTAGTCGGAAACTTAGTCAGCCGCAAGACACAAATGACTCTCAAGAAGCTTCTCTACAAGATTTACCCAGTCAACGAAGCAGCCGTACGAGTCTTGGAATTTGCTAAGAACAATGCAGTAGTGATGCAGGTAGAAGAGCCAAAGAGCGTTGCAACGGAAGAATCTGGAGAAGAGATGGAAGCTTCCGAAGAAGACGAGACTGCTCTTCCTGAAGCAGCATAAATTATTTTTCTTTTCATATGAAATTTCTAGCCTTCACTGATCTGCATGAAGACAAGGAGATGTTGAATGAGCTAGTCAAACGTGCAGTGAAGGACGATATCGATTTTGTGGTCTGTTGCGGTGATATCTCTACTTTTGGGAATGGCTTGCAGTATAATTTGAAGAAGCTGAATTCTATCGGCAAGAAAGTGTATCTTGTTCCTGGAAATCATGAAGAAGGAGGAGATTTTGCCGGCATCGTTTCAGCGTATCCCAATTTAGTTAATTTGGATAGGAATGCTAAAGTGATCGGAGATTATGTATTCTTAGGGTATGGTGGTGGCGGTTTCATTCTACAGGATCCAGCCTTCAGGAAAATTGCCCGGGAGTGGTACGGGAAATATAATGGCAGGAAAATTATTCTGATCACTCATCAGCCTCCTTATGGGACTAAATTAGACTGGTTAGGCAACCGGCATGTCGGCAACAAAGATTTTGTCAATTTTATGCAGCGAGTGAAGGTTAAGCTAGCGCTGAGCGGACATCTGCATGAGACAGTGGGAATAGTTGGCGCGGTTGGTGAGACGAAGATTGCTAATCCGGGATGGGAAGGTATGGTTATTGAACTTCCTTAATTCACAAAGGATCCATAAACACTTTCTGCACTTTGATGGCGATTCCTTTCTGCTGAGTGTTAATTTCCACACCTGACATCAACGCTTCGCCAATCGCTACTAATTCCTCCTTTAGGGTCATGACTGCGATTGCTTCTCCTTTACGAAAGTTTTCTAACTTAGAGATGCCCGGAATAGCCACATCTCGGCCGTGAGAAACACTTTTGAGAGTTGTATCCAGGATCCAACATTTTGGAATGTACTTAAGTGCATTCTCGATAGGTTGGATGCAATGCAGTAAATATTTAGAATTATTTTCTTCTTTATGGAAATGATAGGCGTCCTGCAGATCGTTAAGAGTGACTAAATTATCTTGCTCGGTGAAGGGGCCGGCCTGTGTTCTTCTCAGTTCAGCCATATGTGCGCCTACGCCGAGTTTTTTCCCGATGTCGAAACAGAGTTTTCTCACATACGTCCCAGCCTGGCATCTGACCCGGAAAAGGACATCTTTGCCTTTGTTCTCCAGAATCTCAAACTCATAGATCTCTCTGGTTCTCTCCACTCTCTTGATCGCACTCTTTATAGGTGGTAGCTGCCTGATCTTACCTAAGAACTGACTGATGGTTTCTCGGATGACTGCTTCATCGATCTCTTGATGGATGTGCATCAAACAGACATATTCTTTTGGCGCGGTAAGGAGGAATTGAGTAATTCTGGTGGCTTTTCCCAGAGCAATAGGTTGCACGCCGGTGACCGCAGGATCTAACGTTCCAGAATGCCCGGCTTTACTGAGGTTTAGGATTTTTTTGACGTAGTCAGAAGTTTGGTGAGAAGTCGGCCCTTTCGGTTTATCGATGTTGATGATGCCGTATTGGATCAATTCTTCTGCGGTTCTTTCTTTTGGATGTTTTCCGAATTCTCCTTCAGCTGCTTTTTTGATGAAAATAAGACGTTGCATTTTGTGTAATCATTGAAGATTATTAATAAGTCTTTTCAGAAAAATTAGTTTGCTGAAATGTCAAGTAGTATAAACATCCTTCTCTTGTAATTTCTTTTGGACGTATTTTACGATCGCATAGGCACTGGCAGCCCCTACAAGCGTGGCTGGTATGTCTTTTGGATCCATAGTATTAGATGGAAGTATATCATACATGCTTTCTCCTGCCACTGTATAGGCGGTGAAAGCTGCAGCAAACATTTCTGGGATATATTTTATTTTACGTTGCATGACGCTTAGCATGCCTACTGCTATGATTGGTATAGAAATGAGATTGAAATTTCCGATATGCTCGCTTATTCCCTCTGGAAGTAATTTTCTGTCTGCTAAAGATAGAGAATGTAATGCTACTCCACTGGACCAAATGACACTGGCAGGAATAGCTGTTTTTTCTTCTAGATTCATTTGTTATTAAGATAAAATTATGCTGTTTCGGACGCTTCTTCTTTTGCTTCTTTAGCTGCCTTTTTAGAAGTCTTACTTTCTTTCTTATCAGCTTTAGCTTCTGCTTTATTTTTCTTCGAAGCTGGTTTTTCAGCACCAAATAATTCTGCTTTCACCACGCCTTTGTCGTCTTTGACAGCTTTAACCTTGATGTGATGAGGAGGATTCTTGATACCATGCTTCCACATCGCTTCGTTCAAGTCTTTGCTTATGAGCACATTTTCTGACTTCATATGCTTGGCAAGAAATTGTCTCAGTGCAGTAACTGCTTTCTTAGTTCTGTTCCAGCGCGGTGCTTTCATGTATTCTTTGCGCAGAGGAACGTTATAGGTTCTTTCCAATGTTTTTTCAGCTGCTTTTGCCATGATTATGCTTTCGTTTTAGTTCTTCTCCAGGATCTCTTCACATAGGTGTGTCTTGAGGGATGAACTCGTCTTCCCTTACCATATGCCTTGAGGACGGTCCAGAAAGGAGCCCATTTAGTCTGGCTGCTAAGCTTGACAAGACGCTTCTTTTTTGCTGGATGTTTTTTAGTGGCCATGATATTTATTCCATATCTTTTCTTTCTTGTTTGGAAAGCTGGACAGCGATTTTGTCTAAGAAGGAAGTTCCTTTTGGAGTCAATACACGTCCTTTGTGGACTCCTTTTTCAACCTGTTTGATTAAACCTGATTTTTCCAATTGCTGGAGAATTTTTCGAAGATGTGATCCTGAGGCTTTGTAGAAATGCTCTGGCTTGTGGCCGCGGTTTTTCTTGCTGCCGTATTTGGTTCGCAGCTTTTCAGTACCCACTGGGCCTAGCTTAGCGACGCTTCGCAATACTGCTGCAGCGCGGACAAACCACCAGTCTTGATTGTCGGGCAGGCGTTCCTTGCTGTGGCCGGTTTTGACGAATTTTGCCCATTCGGTAGGATGGACTAATTTCTGGTTCTTCAGTTCTTCGGCGACTTTCTTATTCAGTTGGGTAGGGTTTACTGTTAATATATGAGTCATGGTCTTTCGGGATAGGTGGTTATTTATAAAGTTTTCTTTGAGGGAATGATGATTTTTATGATTATGTTACGCAGATAATGGTCTAAAAGGCGGTGCGACGGTCAAATGTTTCACATTTGCCCTACTCGGCAGCCCGGAGGGCGCAACCCCAGCCTCGCCGCACGCCCATAGAAACCTTTAATAAGACTAAGAAACTACTTTTAACTCATGAGGTGGATGAAAGTAGGTGTTGTAGCTTTGTTGCTAGTTTCTTTATTGCTTGCTTCTTGTGCACCTGAACCTGGGCCAGATGAAAGTGTTTGGGAAACCATCTTGAATATAGGTTCTTTAGGATTTTTATGTGAGCGTGGATGGTTTGGTTTTGGTCCTTGTGAGTATGAGGATAATCTGGTAGCTCTAATGAGAGTATTGATCGGTATTCTAACGTTCGCATTGTTCTATATGGCTGCCAGTGCAGTGCCTGGTTTGAGAGAACAACGAAATATAGCAATCACTGTTTCCATAATTTTAGCTATTATATCCGTGATATTCATCCCTAATTCAATATTTTTAGGTATCGGCGCAGCATACGGAACGTTAGTAGCGGTAATTATGATTGGTGCACCTATCGCAGGAGGGTTTATCTTGTACAGGTCCATGTCTGATTCGCATTGGGTGGTTAAAGTGGTTGTGCTTGTTATCCTTTTCCTTATCTTAACAGCGGTTAAGAGTTTTGCAACCGGGGTGTTGTCGTAAGATGGCACTTGAAACTTTAGCGGAATGGCTTTTATCGTTAGTAGATTGGGGTAGAGGCGTTATTGTCTTCTTGATTATTATGGAGATATTTAAAGGACTCAAAGGTAATGATACAGTATCGGAAGCTGCAGGAAAAGCTGGCAAATGGGCTTGGGCCAGAACACCGTTTACAAAAGCTCGAGCTAAGCGGGTTACTAAGAAAGAAATGAATGAATATATCATGGAGGAAAAGCAAGAGAAGAATTTGGATGAAGTACGAAATCTTGCTAGAACCATAGTCGCAGATTTAGAGATTTTAAAAGAGGGACGGGTTACTTCCAAAGGAGCACAAGATACTGTTGGAAAAATTACGAAGTTGGGAGAAGAGGTTAAAGGTGCCCGTAAATATTTCAATGGCTTAAATAGAAGAACAACCAGAGCGCAAACAGGTATTAATCGATTATTAAATTACATGAAGGATCGAGGATTAAAAGATGCAGAGTTGGTTGAAAAGGTCAGGATTTTCGAAAATAATATTTTAAAATTACATCAGCAGACCGCAGAAGAATTGGGAAAAGTAGAAGCATTCTATGCTCAAATTATGAATTATAAAGTCATGGAAGAGCTTGAAGAGTATGCTAAGGGAAGAGAACCGGACGATTCAAATCCTAAAATAGCTCCTGGATCTGCTAAACCCTCTGATCAATCTTTTGATACGCTCATTAAAGGCTTCAAAGCTTTAGACGCAGCTTTAGAAGATGCCTACGCCCGCCAAGCTAAAGCGAAGCAAGAAGTTGTTGCACTCATCTCTTTAACTAGAAACTTAATGTAGATACTTTCTAATCCTCTAATCCCACAAACCTTATATATTTCTTTTGTATACTGTACGACATGAAAAAGATGTGGTTGTTAGCGTTATTGTTGGCGCTTCCTTTAGTAGCAGCTTCTCCTTTAGATGTATTGGGTGGTGTCTGGGATAGAATTCTTTCCATCGGTAATCTATCGTTTGTGCACGGTCAATTAGTTGGTTTAACCAGAATTTTGATCGCAATATTGTGTTTCACCTTGTTTTTTGCCGTGTTGTTGATATTACCTGCTAACAAGGATGGAACTCCACGTTTCAAACGAAATCATGCTATAGTCATTGCCGCAGTGTTAGCGATTATCTCAGCAGTCTTCCTCCCTGCTAATGCAATTCTTGCCGTGGGTGCGGGCTGGGCAACTGCAGTAGGATTGATTTTGATTGGTGCTCCTATCTTGGGTTTAGGTTACTTATTATGGAATATCCCAGAAAAGGGTCAACCGGATACGAGAGGAACGGTACTATTCAAGTTATTGCTCTCTATGTTATTGTTCTGGATCTTAAGTGCGATGAATTCTGAAGTCAGAGTTGTTGGAACTGATTCTGCAACTGTTGCCGGAACCATGGCGAATTTTATCGCCTGGGGCCTGTACATTACTAGTATCATGATCATCTATTATATCGTCAAATTCTTTATGGTAGGGGGCAATGATGAGGATGCAGAGAAACGCTGGCAGGAAAGTGGGCAAGCGTTAGGAAAATGGATCGGCAAAAAGATGGATGCCCAGAAAGCTCGAGAAGAGATGGAACGGCGCGCTAAAGAGATCAATGAACCTAAATCATATTTGATCAATGCCTTGGAAAATTGTGATGGTATTGTCAATGCGTTTCGCCGCGGTGCTCGTACGCCGGAGGAACGAAAAGCAGTAGTTGATAAAGCTGAGTCAGAGTTAAAACAATTAAAGAAATATTTAAAGAAAGCAGTTCGCAGTTTACGCTACATACGGCGGAAAATGCGAGGGCCTTTATTTGAATCGTTTGATAATTCTTATTCGTATACAGGCGTGGCACTGGCCAGAGCACGAAGCATTTCTTTGCCTAAGCCAGATTCAGAAAGTTGGGACGCTGAAGTAAAAAATATCGTGGAATTATTGCGAGGTCCTCAAGGAGTTCGCACTGTTTGTGGAGCCATAATCAATTATCTTGATAAATTTATTGAACATAATCAGCAGCAAATCTCTTACGCGGAAGCCGCACAACGGGCAGAGCAACAAGCACAACAGAGAGCGCAACAACAGGAGCAAAGACAGGAAGCAGCTAAACAGAAAACTCAAGAACAAGCGGCTCAAAAACTAGAAGGAAGAACTTTAGAGGGACAGAAGTTAGAGGGGAGAACATTGGGGCGAAGAACACGTTTAGAACCGCGCGGTGCAGTAAAAAGAAATCGTCCTCAGAAGAAGTGATTACGCTGCTTCTTCATACTCTACAAATTCATAAATAATTACTTGCTCTATTTCTTTGTTGGTATCGTACTCTGTAACAAAAGCATATTTCGTTCCCGGATTCAATTCCCACGGTTCTTTTTCATCTAAATAATAAACAGGAACTTCCACACCATCGATGGTGGTCTTTTCAGTTGATTCCTGCTTGAGAAGATTTTCAATAGTTTTGTAGCCTACTTGTCCGTCATGGAAATGTCCGCCGTAGACTGCTTTGGCGTTACCAGCGTAATCGAGAGTTACATCGCTTAAGGATCCATCTACAGGACGTGCTTTCTTGCAATTTGGTAGTCGGTGAGTCAAGTAGATATCAACTTCATCGTTTTTATCACCTAGACGTTGACGTTCAGATTGATTGTAAGCAAGTACTTGTTTTCTAGCTTCAATCTTTTGTTCTAAATTCTCTGTCATTTCTTTTAGTTGATCCTCAGAATATTTTGGTGTTTCTTTTTTTGCTATTTTTTCTAAACGTTCACTTTGCCCATTTGCTACTTCGGCTTGGAGTTGATTTACTTCTTTGCTAAGCTCAGATAAAGAAACTCCTGAAATATAAGGGATGTATTGTTTAGCAATTAATGGAGCAAGGATAGCGTAAAATAATGGAAATTCTCTGGTGTTGATGTCTCCTTTTAATATAAATTCTACTCCTGTTTTTCCCTTTATGGGGGATTTACTTGTTTTTTCTAAAAAAGTTATATTTTTAAGAATATCATATCCTAGGTTTAGATCATGGTTCCCCACTATTCCAAAGATAGGAGTTCCTAATTTAGATAATTCTTCGGCATGTCTTTGGTAGGATTCAATAAATGGCTTCACAATTTCTTCGACTTGAGAAGGTTCTAGCTTTTCGCAAGCTTTGCGATGTTCTTCTCCTATCTGCCCACTTAAGTCACTTAATTTTATCTTGATAGCTGGGTCTAGGGATTCGAAATCTTCATCATCCCTAACATTGTGTTCTTTTATAAGAAGGGCTATTTGCTTTTCTTTTTCTTTGATAACATTGATAACTGCTGGATCATAAAATTGCCTAAGTTTAGTATTTACAAAATTAGCAGTTTTTCCTTCCCTATTTTCGAATCCTTCAATAAAATCTCCAGTGATAAAGACCGCATCAATAGCTTGATCAGAATTCTTTTTTCCAGCAATGTATTGAGCTATCAACTGGTACTTCTCAAAATCGTCATGAATGTCCGTTAGATGTACGGTTCGTAGTTCTGCCATGGAATTCTAAAATAAGATATTTATAAATTTTTATAGCCGGATTGTAAAGAGGCGTGAGCAATCTGCCTTAGGGCTTCTTTCATATTTTCCCCAACTTTTCTTCGGCAGCGGATGATTTCCTGGGAGGTGTAACCTTTTCTTAATAACCCATAGACTCCCCCGATGTCCTTAATTTTCGCCAATTTTAAGTGAGAAATAGAAAGACCGAATGTGGCTTTGGTGATCTCTTCGAGTTTTCCTAATTGCCCTAATTCTTTTAAAGCGTATGTTTCTTCCCTGCCGCGAACAAAGCAGTTTAGCATAGTATCTCCGTAATTTAGATATGCGATACGGACCTCTTCCTTATCCAAAAAGAAGCCCGAAAATTCTCGGCTAATAGTAATTCCAGAAATGTTCTTGTAATCACTCTTGTATTTTTCCAGCCAGGCTCTTTGAGCCTCAGGAGTAATTTTGCTGGTTTCTAATCTTCTATGGAGGGCGTATTCGGCTAAATCGGCAACATATCCATCATCTACATATCGTTGCGTCAATCTTAGGGGAATGTGCAAGTCTAATGCCTTAAGATGAACTTTCTTATTGAACATAGTTGAAAAATCAGCGACTTCTTTATAAAAGTTACTATTTTGACCACTAAGAAGTAATAATTAATTGATTTTAACTTTTTTACCAAGAGCTTGACCAGGCAATCCTTTCTCGGTGAACTGAGCTTTAACACTGCCGGTTCTTCCATGTAGGCCGGTGATCCTTCCTTTGATCTCTTTTCCAGAAGGAGAAGTCCAAGTCACAGTTTTTCCTACAAATTTAGCAGCAGCATCGGCAGAATCAGCTACTTTAAGTACCATCTGCTTTTCATGAACATGATGTCTTCCCATCCTGAAATGTACGACTGTTGCTTCCATGAAGAGCTTGGAATTGTGGATATTTATAAGGTTTTTGTTTGGAACGATGTTGTCTTAGAGTATCCA
>CAYJQD010000026.1:0-14086 GCA_964372235.1 uncultured Methanosarcinales archaeon | reverse complement strand
TTATATCTCTTTAAAATTTACTTCTCATATGGCTTTAGCTGTCACCCACATAATTCTTACCATCGCCTTCTTAGATATTTTCCGCCATTACGTCTTTGGCTTGAAAAAATTTCCACGCTATCTCCTTGTAATTGGCGGTATCGCTGGTCTAGCACCGGATCTAGATATTCCTCTGAGCTGGATTATTACATTATTAACTGGAACTTCCGTAAATCTCCATGGTCTTTTTACGCATAGTATTTTCTTTGCGTTAGTATTTTTACTTATAGGCCTAGCTTTCTACTATCAAAAGAACTTGAAATGGGCCAAGATTTTCTACGTCATTGCCGTAGGTTGGACCTTACATATCTTTTTAGACTGTTTCTACGGCATGGATTCTACTAAATTATTTCTCTGGCCTTACCAAATTTTGCCTTTATTTTGTCCAACCTGGGATCTTTACCAATATGCTCATAGCATTGATGCCATTATTCTGGTTCTCTGGCTCTTGCACGAGGAAATAAGTAATAAAATCAAGTGTTATTTTTAATCTAATCTTCTCGCAGAATGATAAACATAAGGCAAAGGTCCTTCTTCCCATTTTCGAGCCGCTTCGTCTATACTCTTAGTAAGACAATAACTGCCTATCAATTTTTGCTCTAAATCGGCCTGTACTGGTTCTGAAGAATATGTTCTTGGACAATCCTTTCGTTCTTCAACATGAGAAATGCCCATATTTTTGATGTTGGCTAGCGGATAATCTTCTTGGACTAAAGTAAGTACTATCTGTTTTCTGGCTAGATTATTCTGTTCTTCTATCTTTTTGCTGTCACGATAGAAAGTTGTAAAAAGTGCTGTGTTGGTCAAGATAGTCCCTACGCCTATGAGCGATGCAATTATTTTTGGTTCCATGGCTCTTTTTTTTGTTTAGTTTTTTATAAAGTTTACTTTAATATATTTTATAACAGCTATATAGCAAAGAATAATATAACTCTCTTCTATCTCTATGTCACGAGTATAAGAGGTGCTCTCATATGAAACGAACATTAGAAGCGTTAGCTGTAGCTTTATCCTTATCTACAACAGGTTGTGTGACCAATGTATCAAATTTAGCTGCCTATGCGCCTTCTCCCCAAGCTCAAGCACCTGATGGGAAATATGATTCCGTTGACAATCTGGTCAATCCCAGCGATACTCAAAAATTGGCGGATACAAGTTACATGGTCATCAGTGAATCAAAGTATAAAGATCCTAAAGGAGAAACTGTAACTTTACATAGCTTAGGAACAGCAGTAATCTATAAGGATATTGGGAAAAGTACTTATCTGGCTACCGCCAATCATGTCGTACAAAATGAAAAAATAATGTATGATTTCTTAGGCCGAAAGTATGAACTGCTCTCCGAAAAGTTCTACCTTCTTGAAGATGAAGAAGTAGATAGACTACAGAATCTTTTACGGAAATTCTCCGTGACGACTAATCACCAAAAATTTTATGTTGAGGATTCTTCCGGAAAAAAGGTGGAAACTTTAAATTATATCATAAGAACCTCCGATGAAATGGGTGGACTGCTCAAGTTGATTAAACCCAAAGAGATTAAAACAGTTGCTCAGAATGAAAAGAAGGATTTAGCGGTGATAAGTGTTCCCAAGCTTCAACACCTTTCTTTACCTTATTCTATTGGCAATGCAGACGAACTACAGCGGCAAAATTTAGTCTATGTCATTGGTTGGCCTTTAGGTTTGGCGGAAAATCTTACTCAGGGACACATCACTTCCGTCAATGACTCTAGGCTAGTACGGGACGATGTTGAGACTGCTTTTCTTTTCGATGCTCAAATTAGTCCGGGAAATTCTGGCGGAGGGATATATGCTGTTCGTGATGGGAAGTTAGAGCTGGTGGGAATTACTTCCGCCATGTACATTGGCGGCAATTCACTCTTTATCGGCGTCAAAATCAACGGTATCTCTGAGGTGTTTAAAGAGAATAGTTTACGATGTGGCAAAGGATGGAAATGCAATCTTTCTTCATCGTATGAGCTAAAACTTTAAAGCAGGCAAATTTTATATACTGTTTTTTCTTTCCTTCTTCTGATGTTTGGCTTTACAGAAAAAGAGGTTAAAGTATTCAAATTGCTCAATACTCCTAAGAAGATCCAAGACTTTCTCAACAAGATCCCTGCCAATTTTGAGTACGATGGCGAAACTGTTCTCTCCCCTCGACGAGTGCTGAGAGAAAATCGTGCGCACTGTATGGAAGGAGCGATGTTTGCCGCAGCGGTATTGCGTTTTCATGGATATAAGCCCTTGGTGCTCGATTTGACCACGGTGAAAGATGATTACGATCACGTTGTTGCGGTCTTCAAGCATAAAGGACATTGGGGAGCGATTTCCAAGACCAATCATGCTGTGCTTCGCTATCGCGAACCGGTGTACAAAACTATCCGCGAATTAGTGATGTCCTACTTCCATGAATATTTTACGAATCACGATGGCAAGAAAACGTTACGATCGTATTCTATGCCTGTCGACTTATCCCGTTTCGACCAGCAAGGCTGGATGACTTCGGAAGAAGATGTGTGGTATGTGCCTGAATATCTAGCTGAAGTTGAACACGTTCCTATTCTAACCAAGTCTCAAATCGCCTTTTTACGCAAAGCTGATCCGGTAGAGATTAAAGCTGGAAGTATTGTGGAGTGGAAGAAGAAGTAAATATGGGGTTACGAGGATTCGAACCACTCCCGCACTGGACAACCTTGGGTAGGATATATAAATTAATCATTTTCTGAAATTAAGAAGAAAAGCAAAGTTAGCATACTCTTATTTTTTGTTCATAAAAACACTAAATTAGGTAAGCTCCCTTTGTTAAATCAATTAAAATTTCTTTAAGAGGAGCATAAAGAAATTTCAGGTGAATAAAAATGTTGAATAGTAATGAAAAAAGGAAATTATTAATTGAAAGTATTAAGAGCGGCAAATCCTTCAATAGAACTGCTAAAGAATTAAAGATATCAAAATCTACTCTTTATTATCATTATAAGAAATATTTTGGCAAAAAGATTGTTCTTCCTCAATTTACTGTTCTACAAAGTGAAGTAGAAGGTGAAATAGTAGGTATTTTTGCTGCAGATGGGGGAGCTTGTATTTGTAAAAACGGGAATTATTCAATTACTTTTCATATCGGTGCTTCCGAGGAAGATTACTGTAAGCGATTAATTTTGCTTTTAGAGAGTTATTTTCATAAAAAACCTTATGTTTACAGAAGGAAAGATAAGAATGTATTTGTCATCCGCTATCAAAGTAAAACAATATATCAGTTTATGAAAACATACCTTTTATGGAAAGGAACAAAAACCTATTCTATACAACTAAAAAACCTAAACTTAAATTATGCGTTTCTTCGAGGTTTTATCCGTGGATATTTAGATGGAGATGGCTATTCTGATAAAAGATACAAGAAAGTACAAATTAATGGTGTTTCTGGAGTTATGATTTGTCAAGTGAATGATATAATCAAGAAATTAGGTTTTGTTACTGACTACAAAATTCGTAAAGATCTAAGACCTGGGTGTAAAGATCTTCACGTAATAACGCTTAAGAGAGAGGATGCAGAGAAATTTATCTTTTTCATAAAACCTAGAAATCCAGTTAGGATAAGAGAATGGGGCCGCCAGGATTCGAATTCCCGCAGCGTTTAGGCTGTCCCGGGCTTCACCCACCCCAAGGGTGAGTCCTACCAAGCTAGACTACGGCCCCACGAAATTTTAAAAAATAAGAATTATTTAAAAGAATATTGAAAAAATAAAAAAAACTAGTAGGAAACACCTACTTTGACTTCGGCTTCGGCGGAAGCATTATCTTCTTCCATTTTTTCTTTACCTTTGCCTAGTCCAAGACCGCCTTCAACTTTTACTTTTCCTTCAGCGATAGAAACATTAGCCTGGGTCGGGATTCCTAATCCAACACCGACTTTTCCTTCCGCATCCATGCCTACTTTAACGCTGGTTTTGGTTTTGCCGGCTTTTACTTCTACTTTCTTGTCAGCTTTTACTTCTACGTCTGCATCAGTCTTAGTTTCTAACTGGACGACGGGGGCTAGGATGTATTCTCCATTTCCGGTCACATGTAAAGACTCATCAGCGATAAAGTCAAAGGTAGCAGTGGAAGTGGAATCTGCTTTTACTTCTAAATCTCCCACAATCTTTAATTCTCCAGATGGAAGCTTCGCTTCATGTTCTCCTTCAGCATCTGTAACCAGCACTTTTGAAATATCTAATCGTAATTGTTGATAGGTGCCTTCTTTTAAGGTTACATCAGCCAATAATTCCTGGCTCCCTTCTGCTTTCAACTTCAGCAAGTCAAACGTTTGCGGCTCGTTGGAAACAGTTACCCAACCTTCTGTTTCACTATGTACTTGTACGGAATCAACAGTAATCATTACACTTGTCACCGCACCCATATCGGCAGCTGCATCGGTGATAGTAAAGACTACTCTTCCCTCTTTTTCCTCCTGGGTCGAAGTTTCAGGCTGTTGCATTGGCGCACAGCTTACTACTAACAAAAAAACTACTGATAATAAGATCAAAATCTGTTTTACTTGTTTCATTAAATTTCACCTCTTTTCTGGGAAGAAAGATTTTTTGATTTATATAATTTTTTGCAGGCAGAAACATTTTTATAGAAAAACAGAAATTAAATAACTATGTTTGAACAATTTTCCCGCAGTTGGAAATTAGTAAAGGAAAGTCTTGCTGTCCTTAGACATGATAAGGAAATAATGCTCTTTCCGGTTGTCTCAGGTATTTTGACGGTTCTAGCTTTTATTTCCCTCTTCATCCCCTTTGTTTTCTTTAGCTTATTTGCCGGAGGAGATATTTCTTCTCCTTTCTTCTACTCCTTGCTTTTCATTTATTACTTGATAACCTCCTTTATCGTCATTTTCTTCAACACTGGATTGATCACCTGCGCGCATATGCGTTTGAATGGGAAAGATCCAACCTTCAAAGACGGCATTAAGAATGCGTGGAAGCATGTTGGAAATATTTTTGTCTGGTCCTTGATCTCAGCTACAGTAGGATTATTGTTACGTATGATCATTGATCGGATCGAAAACAGTGAACGTCTTGGTCCATTTGGGAAAATCATAGGGATGATTTTCATCAGCTTGTTGGGCATGGCCTGGAGCTTCTTAACTTTCTTTGTCATACCGGTGATGGTTTTTGAAAATAAAACGGCTTTTGCCTCCATCAAGCAATCAGGTTCTCTATTCAAGAAAACCTGGGGAGAAAACGTCGTTGGACAATTTTCCATGGGGTTAGTATTTGGGTTACTCGGCCTGCTCGGTATAATCCCAGTGATGCTTGCGTTCTTTTCTGGCTCGGTAACAATGCTTGTAATAATCGGCGGACTAACTGTTCTTTACTGGATGATTTTAGCTATCCTCAGTACCACTCTCAATGGCATCTTTGTTGCGGCTATGTATAATTTTGCAAAAACAGGGAAAGTTCCTTCTGCATATAGTCCAGAATTGGTGAAAGGAGCATTTAGAACGAAAAAGCAGCGGGTAGGTTTTCAGTAATCTAATCTATTCCACTGCTTCTCCTACAATACTTCTCAACATATAATCTACCACTTTCACTTTAATTCGTTTGTTCAGGGGCAATCTTCCTTTAATGCCGATCACTAAAGGATAGGTTCCCATCTGTCGGCAGAAAGTAGTTTTACCATCATACATCTCAGTAAAAACATCCGTCATAATAGTTCCTTTAGGCAAAATTCGTTCCAGCATGGGATAATCAATCTTCTGTCTGATTTCATCCCGCCACTTCCAGTAATATCTCTTATTTTTTCGCAAATATTTCGTTCCGCCATGCTTTTCTAAATAGGTGTCCGGCAGCACGGCTACTTGTCTAATGTTAATACGCCGTAGCATCAATCCTTCATCCATCACCTGCCGTAATGCTTCCATATTTTTTTTATGGCTCTCTTTAGTTTCTCCCAACAAGCCGAAAATAATATTTATCCCAGGTAAAAATTTTGGCAATCCATTTTCTCCCCGCTCGGCACCGTATTTATTGACAATACGAATCGCTTTCATAGCCATAGCTGGTGTGGTGTTCAGTAAATTTTCTTTAACTACAACTGGATCAAAACTTTCTACGCCAAAAGCAGCGATATTACCTGGAGTACAATATTCAACAATTGCTTTAGTAATTTCTTCTCCTTCCGGTGCAACGACGGAATTAGGGTTGACGTTGTCTATTTGTAATACTTCAATCTTGGGACATTCTTTTCGTATTCTTTGCAGCAATTCGATTGGCCTGTCTGAAGCATAGAAATCAGCTTGTTTTCCCAGACGGAAATAGCGTGCTCCTTGTTTGTAATACTCCTTTACTTCGGCCACCACAGATTCCATCTTACGATTTACAAACTTACTTTTGATCGGCTCAGTACAGAAACTGCACTTCCCTACCTTACATCCTCGTCCGGTTTCAATTTCGATCATCACTCGATACGGAATCTGTTTGAGGATTTCTGCACCGGCAAGTGCATAAGTATCTAAATCATTGAAAGACAAACTATAATCCTTGATTTCAAAATCATGCTGCACTTTTTCATAGAACTTTCCACCTTCTAGCTGAGTGCCGAAAACTGCCGGTCCAGTAAGGATCTTTTTACATTTGATATCTTTGAGTAAAGGAACTACTTCTTGCAAGGTTCCTGGTAAAGCAGTCAGATATTTCCCCGGAACATGGACCCCCAGGACAATAACTAAAACTTCGATATCATTTAACACTCCTTCCGCATCATTCTTGGTTAGGTTGTAGATTAGAATATTGGTTTTCTCTTTTTCAGAAGGCTCTCTCTTTACTTTCTTGTACTTTTTCCATAAACGCAGATCATCAATGGTAATGTAAGAAACGTTATGTCCTTCTTTTTTTAACTGGCCGTAGATATAGCGAGGATACGTCCCTAGATAAGGAGGTACGCCTAATCCAGAAGCTTCGTCAGTGTAACAATCTAGGATGGTGTATTTCATAGAAATGGATACTGTAGTAGATATTTTATAAAAGTTCCTAGGTTTTATGCTTTCCTTCTTTTCTTTTTCTTTAGAAAGCCTATGTTTCCCTTTGCAGGAACAGGCAATTTATCTCTAAGTTCTTCATCGACAATGACATTGACCGGAATTGACAAAGCCTCTAAATAACCCAACATCTCTAGCACAAAGAAATTAAATCGTTCTCGGGAAGGAAGATTTTCTGGACAAAGTCGTGTGTCGTAATAAACACAATCATATTTTCTGAGATATTCTCCCTTGCATCTGATCAATTCTAATCTGAAGTCAAACCAATTGCCTTGATAGCTTATTGTATTATCTTGAGCAAGTTTAGAAACTAAATTTTGATCAGGTTCCAGAGCTCCGTAGAGGATTCGTGGCATTAAGGGAAATGTTTACCTAAGAGTTCATTAACTTTGTGAATCACTTGTTCCATTCGATACGGTTCATCAATCTGCATGAATCCTGCTTTTTCAACTGCTGGACGTAATTGAGCGGCAAGATAAAATTCTGCTAACACCAGCACCGGTGCTTGTGCCGCGGCCAAATAAATCCTGGTTGCAGCTTCAAAACATTCAACTTTCTTCTCTGGGGTTGTGCCAGGATAGAACAGATCACTGTCGTATACGATTAAATTATACCTCCTTTCGGCAGGAACCAAAGGTGTCTTAACTAATTCCCAAAACATACCTTGGCCGTCATTCTTGACATAATTAACTTCATGTTCCTGTTTCAGCCGGTCGACCAGCTTATCGTGGATGTTTTGATGTTCTCCTTCCGGTCCCCCTACTAGAATTCTTGCCATACTGTTTTGAGACTTTAGTGAAATATAAACATTGTGCGTAATGTTTAAAAAGAAGCATAAGTTTGCATCCCTGACGGCCCCGTAGCATAGTCTGGTGGTGCGCACGACTGATACATCAGATATGTAGACATCGTGAGGTCCGGTGTTCAAATGCCAGCTTAATTTGGTAAGAAAATCACCGCGGGGCCATTTTTTCTTGACCATGCGCGGCGATTTTTATTGATAGATGTCTTCTGACGATGCTGGAACCTTTTCTGCTCCCACACAGGCTTTGAATTCCAATACTTTATAGGAAACTGCCTCAGCTTTAAATCGTTGAGTCAGGTCAGGAACATGCAGAGCGCCAATTGGAAATAAAACCATCTTACCTTCTACATAGTTAAGCTGATGGGCGTACTTCTGAATATTGGCTACCATCTCTGCATTTCGATATTTTATCTGTTCATCTCGTACTGCAAGGAAAGAATTTTCTCGTATTTTAATGAGTTTATCTCGACAAGTTGTAAAAATTTCTTCTTCAGTTAATTTTGGGTCGGCCCTTCCTTTACAATCAGCAAAATATTGTTTATCTTCTTTTTCGGCTACAAATGCTGGCGATAAAATGTCCTTAGCTTTAGAAATTGCAATATCTGCTTTTGCTAACTCTTCGTCAGCCTGGTCTAATGTTTTCTGACCTTCTACCCCTATAGTATGGATCCACTGATATACTGATTCAATTAAAACAGTTGAAATCATGGGTCTGATTATACCCCAATCTCGTGCAGGATCACCATTAAGGTTTTGGAAATACCATGAGGGATATTCATTCCTTTGCACCCACCTTTGTGCTTGCTGTTGCCGTTGTTCAAAAGGTAATTTTATGAGATCATTATAGTACTGAACTTCTAGATCGTGATCAAAATAACGCATGGTTTGAAAATATTTATTATCATATTCTGTTGGGCCAACTCTCCCTTCCCGGGCAACAAATTTAACCTCTCCGGCAAGAACAAATTTTTCGAGCGTCAAATACGTATTAGCCTGACAACCATATGATTCATGATCGTCTGGAATAATGACGACGGTAAAATCGCTCTTCCCTTCAAAATGGTCTGTCTCTTTTCCTTTTTCGATCGCATAGTTGACGTCTCTATCGCCAGGTTTTCCTTTTACCGGCGGCAAAGAAGAACATCCTGATAACAAAGCTGCGGTTACTAATCCACATATTGTATTTTTCATATAATCCACCTCTAAAGTCTGTCCACCAGACTTGACTATATATTATTTCTCTCTAGATAGAATATACCTCTGATATCATTTCAAATGCTTTTCAGAAAATATATTCCTCTCACTCTAAATATTTAAATATCTATTCTTTTCAGCAATGCCGTAGAGGGAAAGTGATGTTAGGGGTGTAACTATGAAAAGAGTTGTGAATATTGTAATTGCTATATCAATGTTAATCTTTTTAGTCGGCTGTGTCAACTATAAAACTGGAACATTAGATTCTCAAAGTGCTGAAGATATGAAATTAATCGATGAAATTGCGAAGATCGAGCAAGAATTACAGTTAGAGAGCAAACCAGCAGCAACAGAAGAGGAGTTACCTGAAATAAAGGAAACAGAGGTTGAAGAAGAAGTGGTTCTTCCTGAACTTACCGAGGAGTCTGCTCCGGAAGAGTTAGCGCCTACAGACAATCAAGATTTGCAAGTTATTGAAGTAGACGAGAATGAGATGGTCAAACTCAATGTAAAAGTATCTGATCCTGATCAAGATTCAGTAGAATATAGCTTTAGTTCTCCTTTAAATAAATTAGGACAATGGAAAACTACGTATGGGGATGCGGGAGAATATGTAGTATCCCTCACCGCCACCGATGGTAAGCTAACCACCGAAAAAAAATTGAAGATCGTTGTTAATAGGGTGAATGTACCTCCTATGGTAAGCGGCGTGGCGGATCTTCGCGTTAAAGAAGGGGAAATGGTAAGCTTTAACCCTGTTGTTTCTGATCCTAATGGTGATGAAGTAACAGTCACTATATCTGAACCACTACAAAACGGCAAATTTAAAACTGATCATACCAGCGCCGGAGAGTATCAGGTGAAAGTAGTGGCTAGCGATGGAGAATTAAACACTGAAAAATCGTTTACATTATTAGTAGATGATGTCAACGAGCTTCCTGTACTTACGGGTCTTCAGGATGTGGTGGTGAAGGAAGGAGAGCTTGTCACCGTACAGCCCACAGTATCTGACCTCGACGAAGATGAAGTGACTCTAACTATCAGCGAACCAGTCGGGAATTCCGGTGTGTGGAAGACTAGTTATACTGATCATGGAGAATACTTCGTAACAGTAACTGCAAATGATGGTAAAGGAGTGGTCACCAAGAAAGTTAAGGTGGTAGTTGAGGATGTCAACATGCCTCCAGAAATAGTAGAGGTTAAATTAGCTGTCAATTAAGTTTTTCTTTCTTACACAGCTACAAAAATATATGGATCTTCAAAAGGCAATAATTACGTTTGTACTTTTTTCTTTTCTATTGATAATCCCTAGCGCTGTTGGTGCGGTTAAAACTTTTCATGTGCAAGAAAATGATTTAGTGACTATCTCTCCAGAAGTTTTGGATCCAGACAACGATGATGTGATCTATTCTTTTTCTCCTCCTTTAGACAAGAACGGGCGATGGCAGACAGGTTATGGAGATGCTGGTGAATACCTTCTTACTATAGTAGCATTTGATGGAAAGTCTCAAACTAAAAAGGAAATAATCCTTATTGTGGAAAATAAAAATCAACCGCCTTATCTTAAAGAAAAGAAAATAGTAGTGAAAGAATTACAATCTCTTGATCTGAAACCATTTGTCGCTGATCCTGATGGGGATCCTCTTGAATTTGTATTCACTACTCCCTTTGACAAAAACGGTCTTTGGACTCCCGGCTATAATGATCAGAGTACTTTTGTAGCGAAATTTAGTGTTAAAGATGGCGGATTCACTGTACCAATGCGTCTGGAGGTAGAAGTATTGAACACTAATCAGCCTCCTACAATAAAAGATTCTTTTTCAGTTGAAGATGTTGTTTCTGTAGATGAGAATGAGGAACTTTCATTTTATATCGAAGCAGAAGATGGAGACGGTGATACACTTTCATATGCTTGGACTTTAGATAACTTGTCAATTTCTGCTAAAAAAAATGGAAAACACTTTTTTAATTATGAGAGTACGGGAAAATATGAATTAACGGCTATCATTACTGATAAGCAAGGACATAAGGTTGAAAGGACATGGAACTTAAACGTTGCCGATGTTAATAGAAAACCTGAAGTTGGCTTACCTCCTATCACAGTAAAAGAAGGGGAAAGCATCACTCTTGAGCTTCCAGAAAAAGATGCTGATGGGGATTACTTGACCTATTCGTTTAAGAAAAAATTTGATGATCAGGGCGTGTGGCAAACTACTTTTGATGATGCCGGTGTTTATGATGTGGAGTACGAAGTTAGTGATGGAGAGAACCGAGTAAAAGAGCAGGTAGAGATCACTATCCTCGATGTTGATCGTGCTCCTGAATTGATTTTACCAGAACGATTGGAAGTTAAAGAAGGAGAAAAATTGTCATTCTTTGTAGAGGCAACTGATCCTGATGGTGATGAAGTAAACGTTTCTTTTGTGAACGCTCCAGAAGGGGCCTTATTTGATTTGGATGACAATATGTTTAGTTGGTCTCCTGGATATAATTACATAAAAAGAAGAGGAGGGATGTTTAGCAATATACTTAACAGTCTTCGCTTAGAACAGCGGCTCTTGCGTGAGAAGAAAGAAGTACTAGAGGTCAGGGCTTGCAGCCAAGAACTTTGTTCTACCGGGAGAGTTACTCTTATAATATATAATGCTAATCAAGCTCCTGTTTTAGAATTACCTTCTACTTTAATAATTACTGAATCAGAAGAATTACAGTTGCAGCCGCAAGCTCATGACTCAGATGAGGATATAGTTAGATATTACTTCACTGGACCAGCACATAAAAGGAAGGGAACGTGGCAAACTGCCTATGAGGACGCAGGAGAATATACGATCTACGTTACTGCTAGTGATGGACTAGCTTCACACACTCAGCCAGTGATAATAAAAGTACTCCAGAAAAATAGACAGCCTACAGTTCTCGTATCCGATGACGAATATATGTTGCATGAGGGAGAGGAATTTGTGCTGCCTGTCGAGGCTTTTGACGATGATAATGATTCATTATCTCTCACAGTTGAAAACCTGCCGGAAGGCGCTTCTTTCAAGAATAATACATTGGTTTGGAAACCAGACTACGATTTTACTCCCTCTAAGGATAGAGGCAATTTTCCTCTCAGCGAAGTTAGTTCTCTAAGCCCTTCCGAGGAAAAGAAAAGGGAACATTGGATCAGTCTTGTTGCATCAGATAAAGAGTTTGATGTACATTATCCTGTTAAGCTAGTGGTGAGCAATGTTAACCGGAAACCAGAAATACAATATTTTGCTCCGTTAAATCCTCTTACCTTGCATCAGCATAAACCTCTTAACTTTTCTGTAACTGCACTGGACAAAGATGGAGACAATCTTACCTATGTCTGGACTTTTGAGCCGGGATCAGAAAGGATTGTGGGCTCTAATTTTATAGAAAGAACGTTTGTAACTCCTGGAGAAAAGAAGGTTTCTATTGTGGTAAGCGACGGCCAGTATGAGGTATCACAAGAGTGGACAATTACAGTGTCTGAAGAGGTTGTACCTAACATTGTTGCATTAGAAGAACCTAAATTCAGAGTGTACGTGATAGAATATTAATTTTTTCACACTTTTTTTCACAGATTTGTACTTTGATGTAATGTTCCGGTTCGAAGGGGATAAAACTTCCTTTTGGTGAAGTAAATTTGAGTGTTTTTCTTTCATGATAATCTTCTAGTACTATTTTATGAGGCGTGTATCCTGTTATGAAATAAAAAAATCTACTCCTATTAGGATGAACTCGAATGCAACCATGCGAGGCTCCCCCATTCTCGACGCTGGACGGCCAGGGAGTGAGATGAATTCTATATCCATTATCTCCTTCCTGCCAAGCACGGAACGGATCTTTTTGTGGTTTGTTATCATAATACAAAGGAGAATTTAGCATCCCGAAAGCATTGAATGGCCCCGGTAACTTTTCTTCTTCTTTAACCTCTTCTTCTTGCGCTGCCCATTCAGGAGGATTCCAATGAGGCAAAATGGTACTATGTTTTAGATAAAATTCCCGTTCAGGAGTATTATAATCTTTTTTTCTGCCTGTTTTCTTATTCTTTACTTTTCCTCCCACTACTACTCTAGTTTGAAATAACTCTATTCTTTCCTCATTTTCTATAGAATATAATCGTAATTTTGATTTGGTACGGCTCTTTTCCCATTTCTCTATTTCAATTTCCAGCTTCATATAATCGCGCTGATAGCGTTCTGGTATTTCTAGATACACTGTCGCTATACCGTGTTCTTTTGAAAAAAAGCCTTTTACGCCTTCTATGGTGTCAAGGTTTACTTGCTCTGCTACATTACTTACTAATTTATCTAATTCTGGTTGTTCTATGACATAGGGATATCTTCCGTTACATTTAGCGTGGAAAACTCTTTCTTCCAGAACTCGCTTTACTCCACCAAACGCATGTTCTTCAAAACTCTTATTAAGCAATTCTCTGGTCGGTTTATTGATGCTTCCATCGGCTTTTAACTCGTAAGGTATTCCTGCAATAAACATAACCGGATTAATTAAACGCTCTCGATGATACTTCTGATATCTCATCATGGCATTGCTAGTTTTCGCATCATAAATTCCGGTAATCTCTCCTTTGTAATAATCTTCCCATTGCAATATCTGTTGGGTATCCTTAACCTCTTGGATCTGTATTCGTAATGTTTCTAATTCCCGCTTGGTTTGTTCTCGTTGTCTTTCAGAAAGAGTCTGATCATGAAGTTTTTCTTCTAAGTAAGAAATTTTCTTGACAGTTTTTTCAGAGGTGTAAGGTACGAATGTAAGTTCTATCTTCGGCTGCTTCTGATCTCCTCTTCGCCCAATTGCTTTAACATAATGCTCAAAGGATTTTTGATGATGTGCAAAGCTGGAGAAGATACCAAAACGCTCACGTTGTAAAGGGTTTTGTAAACTTCCATCTGTGCTAAAATAAAGTTGTGCGTCTCGAGATAAAGCCATAAGCTCAGGAATGAAACGGTTAGAAATATCGATATAAAATCTCATAGGACACCCTCTCATGGAGGA
>CAYJQD010000025.1:0-14493 GCA_964372235.1 uncultured Methanosarcinales archaeon | reverse complement strand
AGGATTCTGCATGATAAGCCGCAAGAGAGGGATAGTATGTTCTACGCCGGTAATTACATAGTTCTCTAAGGCTTTCTCCATTTTTAGGATGGCTTCTTCCCGATCTTTACCGTGTACAATGAGTTTAGAGAGCAGTGAATCATAATTATGCTTGACTTTGTGCCCCGGATAACAGTCGCTGTCTATTCTTATATTATCTTTTTCAGCTGGAGGGGCATAATTTAGAATCTGTCCTGAAGAGGGGATAAAGTTGCTGAGGGGTGATTCAGCGCAAATTCTGCATTCTAGAGCGTGTCCTTTAGGAAAGACCTCCTCTTGAGAAAATGATATCCTTTCTCCAGCAGCAATTTTTATCTGCTCTTTCACGATATCCACTTCCGTAACTTCTTCCGTAACCCGGTGCTCGACTTGAATCCGGGGATTGATCTCCAGAAAGAAGAATTCATCGCCGGACACTAAAAACTCTACTGTTCCGGCATTATCGTAGCTGAATATCCTGGCAATGCGCAGAGCCGCTTCGAGAATTCTTGTTCTTAGAGAGTCCGATAGATTAGGAGCTGGAGATTCTTCAACAATTTTTTGATTCCTTCTTTGAATAGAACAATCTCTTTCCCCCAGATGAAGAATATTATTGTGTCTGTCTCCCATGATCTGGACTTCGATATGTCGGGGATTGGGAATAAATTGTTCCACATAGAAATGACGTGGAAAATCTTCTCCCTTTGCTGCCAGGACTTTTTTAAATTCTGTTTCATTTAGAACCGGGTATATCCCTTTTCCGCCTCCGCCTTTTTTTGCCTTAGCCATGGCCGGAAACACTATCGAGTTATACGGCCAGGAAAATTCGTGAATGACCGGAAGGTTATTCTCCCGGATAACCCGTTTGGTGTTAGCTTTGTCTCCCAGAAATTCCATTACTTCAAGTGAAGGGCCGATAAACATGATTTCATGTTGCCGGCAGAGCCGGTTAAATTCGATGTCTTCGCTCAGAAACCCGTAACCTGGATGAATAGCGTCTGCCTGGCATGCCCGAGCTATAGAAATAATCTGTTCTTTATGGAGATAATCATCTACTGGATAGGATTCTTTTGCGGAACGGACGGCCAGAGAATCTTTATCCGCTTCGGTATAAATGATAACTGCCTGAATTCCTAATAAGCGGCAGGATTTCTCTATTCGCAAGGCGATCTCTCCCCTATTTGCGATCAATATCTTCCTGAACATGTACCTTACTCATAATAAGGTTATTTAAAGATTTTCTGGAAGAGTAATCATTCCTTTATTTCTACCGTATCCTTGCCCTTCTGATCCTCAAAGACTGCATTTGGCTGCTCTTTACGCAGAGACTTCTTAAAGTAAAACAGCAGGATGATAGAACCGATTATGATGAGGAGATAATAAGCAAAAAAGCGGTTTAATAACACCGAGCTTTTGATTGCTGCTGAAGATGCAGAAGGGATTAAGAACAGCAGGACGCCCGTATACGAAAACTCGGTAACGCCAATTCCGCCTGGAATCAGGCTGATGATTCCTGCTATAACTGCGACTGCAAATGCAAACCCGGTCATGAAAGGCGCGGAATCAACACCCAGTGTTCGCAGAATGATATGAAGGCGTACTATCTCGAGAATGATCGCGGTTATTGATAATAAAAAAAAATAAGAGCCTATTTTTTTGTGGGTAAGGAGAGCAGAGGTTCTCTGAGAATGGCGTTCCAGATCAGAGAGTATTCGTTTTATTTTTTCAGGAAAAGGAATTTTTGCCAAAGCAAATCTAGTGATGGCGGGAAGATAGGTGGTACTAATGATAAAAACCAGGCCCATCACGGCAACTCCGGCAAGTATCAAGGCTATTGATGAATTTCCTCCAAAAAAATTCTTGGTGGGAAGAAATAATGCGGTTACCAAAAGTAGAGAGGCGATCACAAAAAAATCAAGCATTCTTTCTGCTAACAGCAGAGGCATGGACTGAGTCAAAGAAATTCCTTTTTTTTCTTTCAGTAAAAGCGGCTTTACCAAGTCCATTCTTCCGGGAAAAATACTGCTTCCTGCAACTCCGGCTATGATTGAAAGAAAGGCAAAAGAACGGGAAATCTCCTCTCCGCTGACATAACGCACTAAGAGTTTCCAGCGTATCGCTTTTAGTAATATATTAAAGAGAGTTACGCCAAAAATTGCGCCCAATAAGGGGAAGTTTAAAATTTGTAATGAGCCGACAAGCTCTTCAGGCCTTATAGTAATGAGAAAAACCAGAAGTGAGGCTAAACCTACCAGAAGGAGCATAACCTTAATCAATCTTTTGGGCATCTCTAAAGAAAGTATAGAAGATGTTTAAATAGCTTTTGAAACATCGTACGTATTAAGTCTGTGGGTGGGCAGCGCCAATCTGTGAGCGTTTCTAAAATCACACCTTGATTGTAGGCGGGGGACTTGCCCCATTCGGGGTGCCTGCATTATGGTTTCTCTTACAAAAAGCGAGCCGGCTCTGCCCACAAGAGAACAGACTTTAATGTGTATGTAACATCTGTCCAGCATTATGAAATCTTTGACTTTAAGATATTGTTCTCTTTAACGAATGAATGACGGCGGGCCGCTTGCTCAGTGGTTTTCTGTATGCCATTTTTGTACCAAAATTGAACTTTTTATCGAAAGAAAACCAACAATAATTACGTCTTACGAATCGTAGTTCTTCGCAAGCCTCTTGGCCAGGCCGTCATTCATTTGGTTGATAGCTTCTGGCTTTAACAAACCTTATATATCCCGGCTTCACTCATCAAAACAGTCATGGAGGGAAAATCAAACTACTACGCGCTGCTTTTTGTTATAATTGCAGTAGGTTTATTCTTACGATTATATCATCTCGATCAGGAAAGTTTCTGGACCGATGAAGCTTTTTCCGTCCACCACGCCAGTGAAAAAAACGTGGGGAGCGTTATTCAGAATGTCAAGCTTACCGAAGGAGCTCCACCCGGATATTATCTTTTACTTCACTTTTGGATCAAAATGTTTGGTGACACAGAATTTTCTACCAGACTATTGTCAACTATTTTTGGAACCGGTTCTATAATTATTATATACGCTCTCGCTGCTGCGCTATTCAACCATAGAACTGCTTTGCTCTCCTCTCTGTTTATAGCGACTTCAATGCTGCAGGTGCTTTACTCCCAGGAAGCCAGGATGTATATCATGTTTACTTTTTTCTCACTCTTATCTACCCTCCTTTTCGCTAAAATATATCTGCTGGAGAAAGAAGGGAAATTTTCAGTCATGTATTATGCCGCCTACATCGCCGCCATGCTTCTTTCTTTTTACACTAATTACATGGCCTTATTCTTGCTGGTTGGCTATACCTTTTTCCTGCTATGGCGCTGGGAAAAATCAAAACCTTGGTTTGCAAGATGGGCATTTGCTAACACTTTTGTTCTTCTCATTTCCCTTCCCTTAGTGCCGTTATTTGTCAACAGATTCGTCATTCACGGAGCGCTGCCTGAACATTTGATGCAGCTGGGTGTTCCGTCAGTCGTTGCTCAACTTGGTTCGTTCATGTTCGCCCTTCCCATGATTATGCTAAGCATCTTGCTCTTGGTTGCGCTGCTCTTCAGGAAGAAAATAAAAAATCTGTGGGGAAAACAATCATTAAACCAATTAGGTGACGATAAAGGTAACAAAAAAAATAAAGATTATTGCATTTTTGCGGTTCTTCTTTTCTTCTCTGTTATTTATCTCTACCTCACCAAAAATACGCTGACCATTTTTGGGATTCCAGTCTTAAAAACGCCATTAATATACTCTTATTTTCTTATTCGCCACTCTTTTTTCCTGGCGCCGGTATTATATGTTTCATTTGCGTACGCCATCGCTCAGTGCAGTTCAAAAAAAATTATGGCCGCATTGCTCATCCTTCTCCTCGCTGTTAACGCCATAAGCCTCGACAGTTACTACCGTGAAACCACAAAAACGCAATGGAAGGAAGCAGCAGCATTTATCCAAGAGCATTCCACAGGAAAGCCTCTCGTCCTTCTGGACCGGGGGGGAGGCTCTAATGTTTTTTTACTTAACTATTATTCGGGCGCCCAGCTCCAGATTATCAACCTCACCAAAATAGAAGGAAGGAACACCCTGATAAAAACAGATCCTGAAAAACTGTTCAAAGCGCTGGAAAAAGAAAGCACTTTTTGGCTGGTCCTCTCTGGAAACAGCTATAGCAAGGAGTATTATAAAGAGATTATGGATAAACAATATACATTGATCAATTCGGGAGAATTTTATCAGATTAAAGCCTATAAATATAGCAACTTCAAAAAAGATAATCTTAAATAAGAAACCCTGTTTGGAGCAGGAAGGTGAGTCTATTGGCAAGCGTCATAACTATCCTGTTATTTTTCATATATCTCTGGGGTCTTGGATTTACGGCCACGTATTTTGTCAGGAAACCTGACCATTTCCTGGAAAGGCTCTTCCTGAATCTGGGAATAGGTTTAGGCATTTTCCCCATCCTCGCGATTTTGCTTAATTTGGTGCGGATTCCACTGGACTGGAAAATCTTTTTAGGGATAAGTCTTATCTTTCCTCTTTTTATTCTCGCAAAAAATCTAAAAAATCTTAAAGAAAAAAAAATAAAGCTGCCTTCCTTTGCGCTTAAAAAATCTGATTTGGCCATATTGTTAGTGGTTCTGATCGCTCTCCTTTCTTTCTATGTCTATGCGACAGGAGCATTTGGCTATCCCTATTTAGAAGACGAAGACCCCTGGGGCCATGCAGTTGGCGTAAAGTATGTAGCACTGGAAAAGAATGCCTATGATCCTGTTATTACAGATGCGGAAGAGGTTGACCTGGTTCTTTCGTATATAGATCCCTATCCACCGGCATACGACATCTTAATGGGAATTTTACACCAGACTTCTCCCAATGTCAACTGGACACTCAAATTTTTTAATGCGCTGATCATTTCTTTGGGATTCATTTTTTTCTATCTTTTTGCTAAAAAACTTATTGGCCATCAAAATAAAGCGCTCTTTGCGACCTTTGTACTCGCCATGGTGCCTTCCTACCTGAGCCACTTTATTTGGGCACATTCGTTAGTGATCACTATTTTTTTCCCGGCCATGTACGCATTTATTTCCATAGAAGAAGACAAAAAATGGTCTTTCATCGCTCTTTTGCTTGTTGCCAGCATCTGGGTTACGCAGAACATTGAACAGCCGCTCAAATTATCAACCATGATAATGTTATATATCATAGTTTTTTCTCTCGCAGCAGGCAAATTCCTCTGGAGACATACCTTGGCATTAGCTGGAGGCGTACTCCTTTCCTTCTTATGGTGGGGAGTGATGATCCAGAAATATACCTTCAGTGGTTTCCTAAAATATTTTGGCGGCAGTGTTGAAGTTGAAGGACGCACTATAGCGTTATCGTCAGGAAGTGGAAGCGGCTTTGATCCTCTCAATGTTCTCTTTTCCGCATTGCAAGCATTTACTAATCCAGGAGGCAGCGCTTCACGAGCTTATACCTTTAGTGATTTTGTTGTTGCCCAAGGACAGAACATGATCAATAATCCCATTGGTGTGGGAATGGTTTTATCCCTGCTAACCTTACTTGGCGCGGCTTATCTTCTGTGGCATTACAGATCAGCGCTGGTTCAAAAAGAAAATGCCTGGCGATGTTTAGCCTTGTTCTGGCTGGTGTTCACCTTTTGGGCAGTCAACGGCTTAACTTTCCCCATCTCCGTGGCCAGAGGCGCATTTAGAGCCTGGATGATCATGGCCATTCCTATCGCCATAGTGGCTGCTGAAGGCTTTTACTTTTTAGGGAATTTCAGGAAATCGGCGCTCCTGAAATACTGCGTTTTCATGATTGTGGTCATAGGATTGATATCCACTTCGGGAGTACAAAAGTATCAGTTGAATACTGCGGCGTGGCCGACATCAGGTTCATTCACCAACCCCTCGGAACCGTTCCAATATGCAGCCTGGTTTGATACTATTCCTGATAATACCAAAGTATTTCTCTATTCGCCGCGGGACAAATTAGTTATTGGCTATGGGAAATTCAGCTGCGATTGGTGCCAGGAGATCATTGATTTTAGAAAATCAATCGCCGAAAAAAATGCCCAGGAGCTCTATACTTTTTTAAAACGGAACGGGTATGAATATTTCATCATTAATGGCCCCATGGATCTGAAATATTTTTCCGCCGCCTATAAAGTAGAGAATACCGAAGAGTTCTTGCATAAACGTTACCAGGAGTTTATTGACTCAGGGTATTTCGTTCCGGCATACCAGGCGCAGAACAGTTTTATCGTCTTGAAAGTGAAATGATTTTGATGAATGATTTTACTTTTTATTTGTCAAAAACACAAGAATATCCCTGTGAAGACTGCGCAGTCTTGCCGCCTGCGCCCAGACAGCAGTTATTTACATGCTTGTATTTATTGACAATTCCTTCTCCATACATGGTAATTTCTTTATTCATGCACTTATTGAAGCCGTCCTGGCCGCTATTTTTTGTTGCCATCAATGAGAATATCACCATCAGGGCAATAAGAGCATACAAACTTCCCAGAAGAATTTTTTGAGATACAGTCAGGGCCATTAGTCTTCTGCTAGAGGATTTCTTTTATAAATTTTATCTATCTTTGGGCTCTGCAGGAAACTTTGAACAGAGCCTATCTTTCGTAACGTTTAAATACGCTCCAACAGGAAGTTTTGTGGAAAAAGTGGTTACTGCCAAGATCCATTACGGGAAGCAATCAATTCATGAAGAAGATATCATCGAAGTAAGCAATGCTCTTCAGGGAGATTTTTTAACCACCGGTCCGAGAGTGCAGGAATTTGAAGAAAAATTTGCTGCTTATGTTGGTGCAAAGTATGCAGTAGCAGTTTCCAGCGGAACTGCAGCCTTGCATTTAGCTTGTGTAGCTGCTGATTTAAAATCAGGAGACGAACTGATCACTTCTCCTATGAGTTTTGTGGCTTCTGCGAATTGCGCATTATATTGTGAAGCTGCGCCGGTGTTTGCTGATATCAATGGACAGGGATTGCTGGATCCGGCAGAGATCGAACCGAAAATCACCCCTCATACCAAAGTGATTATTCCCGTCCATTACGGCGGGCTTCCGTGCGATCTTGAAGCTATACACAAAATTGCTGAAAAACATGATTTGATGGTAATCGAAGATGCCTGCCATGCTTTGGGAGCAAGGTATAAAAGTTCAACCATCGGCGATTGCCGTCATTCCCATATGAGTTGTTTTAGTTTCCATCCAGTGAAACATATCACCACCGGCGAAGGCGGCATGATCACCACCAATTCTAAAGAGCTGTATGACAGATTACTGATGCTGCGCACCCATGGAATAACCAAGAATGCTGAAAAATTTGTATATCAGGATGAAGGTTCCTGGCATCAGGAGATGCAGGATTTAGGATATAATTACCGGATAACTGATTTCCAGTGCGCTTTAGGCATAAGCCAGCTTATGAAAGTAAATGCTTTTGTTCAAAAAAGAAGGGAACTGGCCAGCAGATACCGAGAGGCACTCAAAAAAGTTCCAGGTCTGGAAATCATAGACGAAAAAGAAGGACAGCTTGATTCCTACCATTTATTTGTCATAAAGGTCAAGGACGCAAAAACCAGACGGGAGTTATTTGATTATCTGAAAGAAAGAAAAATTGTATGCCAAGTCCATTACCTGCCGATTTATCTGCACCCTTATTACCGTCAAAAAGGATACTCTCAGGGCCTTTGTCCTAAAGCAGAACAATTTTATGACGGTATTATCAGTTTGCCGCTCTATCCCAGTTTGACAGAACCACAACAAGACCGGGTAATTACCAGCATAGAAACATTTTTCGGAGGATGAAAATATGAAATTTTTAGTCATTGGGTGCGGATCTATCGGAAAAAGACACATACGAAATCTAAAGAGCATATTACAAAATAGCGATGATGAAGTTTTTGCATATGACGCTCATGCAGAGGCCATGGCTTTTGTGAGAAAGGAATACCAGGTAAGGACTTTTGATAATCTTGATGCGGCCTTGATGGAAGCAAGCGCGGCGTTTATTTGTGTTCCTAATCACTTGCACGTCCCTTTAGCTTTGAAAGCAGTGCAGCATAATTGCCATGTTTTTATAGAAAAACCCCTGTCCCATTCTCGGGAGAATGTGGAAGAACTGCTTTCGCTGGCCAGGGAAAAAAGCCTCACCGTAACCTGTGGTTATATGCTGCGATTTTATTCCCCGCTTAAGAAAGTAAAAGACCTCTTGGATAACCAAGCTCTTGGTAAAATTTATGGGGCCAGGATAGAGTGCGGTTATTACCTTCCTTATTGGCGTCCAACCCAGGATTACCGGCAGAATTATGGGGCGAGAAAAAATGAAGGGGGAGGAATAATATTAGATGCGATCCATGAATTAAATTACCTGCAATGGCTTTTAGGGAAAGCAGCTGAAGTGTTCTGCTATGCCGGAAAAAAAAGCAATTTAGAGATCAATACGGAAGATTATGCCGAGCTGCTCATCAAGTTTGAGAATGGCATAACTGCTACGGCGCATTTAGATTACCTCCAGCGATCTTACCGCAGAAATTTAGAGATCATTGGCGAGAAAGGGATGATTCTCTGGGATTTTAATGATCATAGCGTAACCCTCTACGACGACGAAAAGAAAAGATGGGAGATTTCCAAAGAAGATAAAATGGATTTTAATGTCACCTACCTCGACGAAGAGAAACATTTTGTAGATTGCGTGCGAAAGAAAAGCCCACATTTGATCAGCGGCGAGGAAGCGTACTATGACCTAAAATTGGCCTTAGCTGCGCTGGAATCAGCAGAAAAAGGGGTAGTTGTAAGAGTTGAATAAAACTGTAAGTTTAATAAAACGGTAATATGATTGGAGCAATCGTTCAGGCAAGAATGGACTCCAGGCGTCTGCCCGGAAAAGTCCTGATGGACATAGAAGGCCAGCCCATGCTCCACCATATTGTCATGAGACTAAAGCAGTGCCAATTGCTTGATACTATTATTATCGCTACCAGCGAGGAACCCAGTGATGAGCCGATAGTGTCTTTTTGCCAGAAACATAATTTTTCTTATTTTATGGGAAGTAAAGATAATGTTCTGGACAGATACTACCAAACAGCAAAAAAATTCAAATTGGATATAATTGTACGGATTACCGGAGACTGTCCGCTTATTGACCACCAGGTGACCGATAAAACCATACAATATTATCTTGACTGCCGGAACAAATTTGATTACGTCAGCAATGCGCGTCCGCCAACATATCCCGATGGTTTAGATACAGAAGTCTTCTCGTTTGAAACTCTGAAAAAATTATGGGAAAAAGCGACTAAAAAATATCAGCAAGAACATGTCACTGCCTTAATTAACGAAGAAAAGTCTTTCCGGGCGGGAAATGTGGAAAACCGCCAGGATATTTCTCATTTTCGATGGATCGTCGATTATCAGCAGGATTTAGAATTCGTACGCGAGATTTACCGCCGTCTTTATACTCCGGGAAAGGTCTTCTGCATGGATAAAATAGCGCAGGTTTTAGAAAAAGAACCGCAGCTGCAGGAGATAAACGGAACCTTTTCCAGAAATGACGGATTTGCAAAATCATTGCGCGAAGAAAATGTAAATACCACCTTCTATCCTGATATTTTTAAGATGGGCATTGCCAGCAGTGACCGGATTTATCTCCGTGAAGTTGTTGCTTCGGATATTAATGAAACCTATCTTTCCTGGATGAAGGACACAGAGGTAACCAGGTATATGGAAAGCAGACTTCAACAGCCATCGCTCGTTTCTCTAGCTGAGCATTGGAAAAAAATGAACCAGAGTAAGGATACCCACCTCTTTCTAGCCATTATTGACAAAGATAAAAACAAGCATATCGGAAATATTAAAATCGGCCCTATCGATAAAGAGAATAGTTCTTCACCCATTGGAATCATGATCGGAGAAAGATCATGCTGGGGTAAGGGATACGGAGCGGAAGCTCTTGCTATGGCAGCAGATTATTGCTTTCGCAAGCTGCATTTGCATAAAATTACCGCAGGAATGGTCTCTAAAAATACTGGGTCTATAAAAGCATTTGAGAAAGCCGGATTTACCAGGGAAAAGGTCACCAAATCACAATTTTTATATGGGGGAGAAGTTGTCGATGTTTTTTCTTATACTAAAAGAAATTAGTTTTCGAACAGGAGGCTAAAAATGGAAATAATCAAAAGGGATCTGCATAATTCAATTGAGCTCTGGCAGAGAGCGACTAAGGTCATCCATAACGGAACACAAACTGCCAGTAAAAATCCGGATCAGTTTGTTCATGGAGTTTATCCTATCTATCTCCAGAGAGGGAAAGGATCGCATGTTTTTGATGTTGATGGCCATGAATACATAGACTTTCCTTGCGCTTTAGGAGCTATATTTCTGGGATATGGATATGCTCCGGTAGTAGAAGCTATACAAAAGCAGGCGCAGGAAGGAGTTATTTTTTCATTGATACATCCGTTGGAAGTAGAATTGGCGGAGTTATTGGTAGAGGCCATTCCTGGCGCGGAGAAGGTAAAATTTTTTAAGAACGGCGCTGATGCCACTAATGCCGCCGTGCGCATAGCGCGAGCCTATACCGGCAGGGAAAAAATAGCTTTCTGCGGGTATCATGGGTGGCAGGATTGGTTTATTATTTCTACGGAAAAAAATAAAGGAGTCCCGAGAGTCCTTAAAGAGTATATTCATAAATTTGAATACAATAAACTAGAAACACTACAAAAGATATTTGACGATAATAAAGATCAAATTGCGGCAGTCATCATGGAGCCGATGACCTTTGATGAGCCCAAAGATAATTTCCTGGAGAAAGTTAAGAATCTTGCTCACCAACATGGAGCTCTTCTTATTTTTGATGAGATGGTTACCGGTTTTCGTTTTGGCTTGGGAGGGGCTCAAGCGCATTTTGGGGTGATTCCTGATTTGAGCTCTTTTGGAAAAAGTGTGGCTAACGGCATGCCCTTATCGATAACTGTCGGCAAAGAGGAAATCATGTCTAAAACAGAAGACCTGTTTATGTCCACCACCTTTGGAGGTGAAGCGGTTTCACTGGCAGCTGCAGTAGCAACGATTAAGGAAATGAAACAAAAGAACGTGGTAAGACACATCTGGAAAATGGGCGCAAAATTTAAGGATGGGTACAACTCTTTGGCCAAAAATATTGGAGTAAATACGGAAAGCAACGGATATCCGCCGCTGCAGAGATTGTTTTTTAAAGATGCCCAGGGCAAAGTCTCAGCGGAAATAAAGTCTTTGTTTCTTCAGGAGACTATTAAACGAGGAGTGTTGCTCGGCAATGTGGTTATCTTCAATTATTCCCATACCGAGGAAGATATTGACAAGACCCTGCAAGCCTGCGAGGCTGCGCTGCGCATTATAAAAGAAGCGGCAGAGAAAGGGAATGTAACGGATCTGATTGAAGGAAAATTAGCTGGAGAGGTTTTCAGGCAGAAAGCGCAATGATGCTGAAAAATTTCAAAGTAGGAAATAGGATTATCGGTGACCATCATCCTTGTTTCATCATCGCCGAAGCCGGTGTAAACCATAACGGCAGTATTGAGTTAGCGAAGAAACTGATTGATGTTGCAGCAGCAGCAGGGGCGGATGCAGTAAAATTTCAAGTTCTTACCGCAAAAGGATTGTATGTGCAGGACGCGGGAAAAGTGGTGACTGATGCGGGTGATGAAGTAGATGCGTATAAAGTCTGGGAAAAAGTGGAAATGCCCGCATCCTGGATTCCAGAGCTGAAGCGGTACTGCGAACAAAGAAAAGTTCTCTTCTTTTCCAGCGTTTTTGATGAACGCAGTGTAGATATGCTTGACCCTTATGTGGAGTTGTATAAGATTGCTTCCTCCGAACTGACCCATATTCCTCTGCTGAAAAAAGTTGCCAGAACTGGAAAATCAATAATCATCTCCGTGGGCAGCGCAACTCTTGAAGAAATTGAAGAGGCGGTAGCAGCAATACATGAAGAAGGAAATACCTCCATCGCACTTCTTCAATGTGTGCTGAAATATCCTACTCCGCTGCATCTGGCGGATGTTTCTGCAGTTCGCACCATCAAAGAACGGTTTCCGTCAGTGATAGCAGGATATTCCGATCACAGTTTAGAACCTGCGGTTGTTCCTATAGCTGCGGTTGCTCTTGGCGCCAGAATTATCGAAAAACATTTTACTCTTTCACGGGCGATGGAAGGTATTGACCATAAGATGTCGCTGGAGCCTGGCGAGCTTGGTGAGATGGTTCAGGGCATTCGGGAAGCGGAGAAGAAACTAGACCGGGGTGAGCAGCTCAAAATACCGAATGAGCTTCTTGGTACTGGTGAATTTTTTGTTACGGAAGAAAGCCAGAAAGTCAGATCTTTTGTTCGACGGGCAATATTTGCAACTCAACCCATCCAGAAAGGCCAAAAGTTTACTCATGATAATATTGCGGTACTGCGGCCTGGAAACCGTGATACTGCCTCTGCTCTGCATCCCCGGGAATATCTTCGTCTTTTACAAGCTCCGGCGGGGAGAGATATTTCAGCTCTAAGCATTATCAGGGAAGGAGACACGCAATGATTTCATTAATAATAAGGACTTTTAATAATGAAAAGTTTATTGAAAAATCAGTAAAAAGCGCTATTAACCAGGATTTTAAGGATTATGAGATCATTGTCATAAACGATGGGAGTACTGATAATACTAAGAATATTCTTGAATCATTTTCTAATAATAGACTAAGGATAATACATCAAGAAAATAAGGGAATTATTGAAGCTGGCTATTCTGGCTTAAAACATTCTAAAGGTGAATATATCATATTCCTGGATGGAGATGATGAATATAAAATGAATGCCTTATCTGAGCTGCATCAGGCTATCCAAAAAGAAAAGAGTTATGCTTTCTCTTACTGTGATTATCATGAAGTTGATTTAAGTAATGGCGTTACAAAGACCATTTCCTGCGAGAACGTATTTAATGTGCTGGTTTGTGGAGTTTTATTTAAGAAATCTGTTTTGGATGAACTTGGTTTCTGGGACCGCAATTTTATTTTTGCTGAACACGACTTGCTGCTTAGGATAATGGCAAAATATAAAGGGGCCCATGTTCCAAAACCATTATATATCTATAACCGGCATGAAAAGTCATTTACCGCCGATAAGAAAAAAGTAGATGAAGGCAAACAGCAGCTCTTCAAAAAATATGGGTTCATAAAGGAGTTTAAAGAATACTAAGTACGTATTAAGTCTGTGGGTGGACAGCGCCAATTCACGAGCGACATCATTTAATTTGTACTGTGATTGCGGAGGGTAAAGCCCCTTACGGGGAGGTTGCCGCATTCCTTTTGTGATATCTCGAGAGCGAGTCGGCCCTGTCCACGAGGAACAGACTTAATACGTACAATACTAATAAGAATACTAATCGACAAAATGACCGATGAATTTATCATAGAAAGGTGTCATGAGAACATTAATATCAGATCATTACTAGATAACAGCTATGGGGAATATGTTGGAAATCCGCAGATTGACAAAGTCAAGGCGCAGGAATTGAAATATAATGAGATCGTGGAATTTGCTGCGAAACATCCGCAGACTTGTTTTTATCTGCGGCAAGGCAAAGTTAAGGGATTTCTTGGCTTTCAGTTATTAGGCTGGGACTCAGAATATTTTGGTTTCAAGGTAGCTATGGTCAATCATCTCATCACCAGCGAAGCTTATTATGAAACTGATCTCTTGATAAAATCTCACTTGCTTGGTTTTTTTGATGAATGGTGCAGGAAAGAAGGAGTTAAGCTGGCTTATTCCAGATCAGCGAATGAAGATTTGGCGTTCATACATGCCTTGGAAGCGCAAGGTTTCCGTTACCTGGAAAATAGGTTCCATCTATACCTTCCAAAATCTAAATTCAAAAAGCCGGAAGCCCGTAAGGAAATAGAGATAATAGATTTTTCTCCCGAGTATAGCGAGAAGATACTGTCGCTGGTGCCTGATGCCATGAAAATAAGCAGGTTTCATAAGGATCCTCTCACCAGGGAGAAAGCGGATGCGGTATATTTGAATTGGGCCAGGAACGCTCTCGATGATTCAGGCAAGAAAAAATTAGTGATGAAGGTTGATGGAAAATTTGCCGGTTTTTTCTTTTACTATCTTAGGGATATCAAGGAACTCTCTCAAAGATCTTTATGGTGGGATTTGGCCATCCTTTCCCCTGAATTTAGGGGAAAAGGTTTAGGCTGCTATTTTTATGCTCATATCGCTGATAAAGAGAAGGATCTGGTTGATTTTGCGGAAGGAAAATTTTCTTTAAGTAATGATTCCGTGCTTAAAATCATGTCCCAATTAAAAGCTTCTTTAGTCCATTCCGAGTTGACCTATCATAAGCATTTCTGATAAATATAATCTTGGAACATTATAACATAACCTATTTATAGTGTTAACTTTTGATTTGGTTATGT
>CAYJQD010000024.1:0-14689 GCA_964372235.1 uncultured Methanosarcinales archaeon | reverse complement strand
ATATCCTATTTTTTCTACCCTTCCTGATATTTCTTTTACCTCAACTCTTCGCCCTACAGTTATCCTTTCATCTTTGTGCAAAATTACCCAGGCTACTAAATTTGGAATGACATCTTTAAGACCGACTATGAAAGTAAGTACTAAAAGCATCAAGACCGCGCCTAACACTAAATAGACTACAATGTTTCTAATCCCTAGATGATCTAAGAAAAAGACGATAAAGAGCAAGTAAATGACGTAGGAAGCAACTAAGCTAACCCACTTCTCTAAATTATAGGTAATGCCTACCTTGCTCATAACATGATTTAACTCTATCTTTTTCAACACTTTGTTCAGCAATTTTTGAGTAAGGATACCTAACCCAAATCCAATAATGAGGATGATAATTCCTTCCGCGATAAGAGAGAAGTACGATTCTGCAGTGCCAACGATGGTTGTAACAGTCTCGTTTACCATAATGCTTTAATCACCAGATTGGTTTATAAACATTGCGAATAAATAAGGCTGGAAAGTATAAAAATAACTGAGTTAAAAATCCACCATGGTAGATTACAACAAGCAAATCAAAGAACTGGAAGATGAGCTGAAAAAAACAAAGTACAACAAAGCTACTCAAGGACACGTTGGTATTGTTAAAGCTAAGATCGCTCAGCTTCGAGAAAAGCAGGAATCCCGGACACAGAAAAAAACTGGAGCTTCAGAATACGGGTATTCTGTGCGCAAATCTGGGGATGGAACAGTCTTGCTGTTAGGTTTCCCTTCTGCAGGAAAATCGACCTTGCTGAACAAGCTTACTGGCGCTAAATCTGAAGTCGCTGCCTATGCTTTTACTACTCTTACAGTCATTCCTGGAATGATGGAATACAAGCAGGCGAAAATCCAGATCTTAGACGTTCCGGGAATTGTCAGCGGTGCAGCTTCAGGAAAAGGAAGAGGAAAAGAAGTTCTCAACGTTATTCTCAACGCAGACCTGGTTCTAGTAGTGGTCGATGTAACCCATCCTGAACATCATCCTGCTATTTTGAAAGAAGTGTGGGATTCTAATATTCGCTTGAACCGAACTAGACCGGAGGTGTTCATCAAGAAAAAAGCCTATGGTGGTATCAACATAGGAAAGACCGTACCCACAGAATTAGATGACGAAACTATAAAGAAAATTATGCGTGAATTTAAGATTGTCAGTGCTGATGTATTAATTCGCAGCCCTCTCGATGTTGATGCCTTCATTGATGTGATTGAAGGCAATAAAAAATATGTTCCAGCTATTACTTGTTTGACTAAAATAGATCTTGCTGATGCAGCTAAAGTAGAAAAAGTGAAAAAAGAATTGAATGCTGACATCTGCATCTCGGCTGAACAAGACATAAACATCGAACTTTTGAGAGAACTGATCTTTGAAAAAATGGATTTTATGCGCGTATGCCTCAAAGAACCAAAAAAAGATGCTGATACAGAAAAACCCCTGATCATTAAACGTAATTCTACTATTGAAGACGTCTGTAACAAATTGCACAAAGATTTTGTCAAGAAATTTAAGTTTGCCAGGGTCTGGGGGAAATCCACTAAATTCCCAGGCCAGAGATTATTCCTTAAACATGTGTTGCAGGATAAAGATATTTTAGAAATTCATTTACGATAATTACCGCTGAATATCTCAATTAATTTTTCTAGTTCTTTTTTTCGTTGTTGGTGCCCTTTTTTCTTTTTTAGAGCTCTTCTAATATACGCGCCTCCAACTGCAGCCGTAAATAATGTAAGTCCAAGAAATAAATCTCCGACAGAATCATTATTTTTTTGATAAGAATCGCAGGATCCATAACCTATACCTACAGCGACCCCTAATGCTGCAGCGCTATAAATCAATGTTTGATTTTGTTCCTTGATAGCCAGATTTTCGGACTGCTCTTGTACACGTAAATTAGAGATAAAATATTCTTTCTCTCTGCGTAGATCAAAATAAGGATTGGGTTTCGCATTATTGATTTTTGCATCATAATAAGTCTTTCTTCTAGCATCACTAAGAACTTCGTAAGCATCCTGGATCTCTCTAAATTGCTTTTCCTGTTCTTTACGGCCAAAATTTCTATCCGGATGATAACGGAATACTAACCTTTTGTACGCTTTTTTGATCTCCTCTTCGGTAGCACTCTCTTGAATACCTAAAATTTTGTAATGGTTTTTCATGGGCAAATTAGTATTTATCTTCTATTTCTTTTGTTAATATTTCGATGTATTTTTTGATCTCTTGGGGCGAAGCGGTTTCCGATACAGCGAGGAAGCGTAGTATTTCTTCATACTTTCCTTTTTTTTGAGCAGATTTTATAAATTTACCTGAAATTAGTCACTTATGTGTGGCATCATTGGAATATTTAACGATAAGGACGCGTTCAACAAAGTACGAACAGCGTTAGCTATTTTATACAACAGGGGAAAAGATGGCTTCGGTATAGCTAATGAACATGAAATTCAGCATCATCACGATCTGAAGAAGTTCTTCCCATTAAAAGATAAAAATGTAGTAGGTCATGCTCTGCATGCAGTGGTTGATCATCTCCCACAACCGATTAAGAAAGACGGCCTCCTAGTGGCCAACTGTGAGATTTACAATTGGAAGAAATTAAAACAAAGGTACAAATTCAATGCTCAAAATGATGCAGAAGTATTACTCCTTTTCTTAGATAAATATGGTGTACAAAGACTTGAAGAGTTAGATGGTGTCTATTCTTTTGCCTATTGGAAAGAAGATGCTGTATATCTTGCGAGGGATCTTCTTGGCGAAAAACCGCTCTGGTATTCTTATACCATTGACAACTTCGCGTTTGCTTCAGAAAAAAAAGCTTTAGAGAAATTAGGCTTTTTGGATATCCAGGAATTAAACCCAAGGCAAGTCATAAAATATATCATAAGCAAAAATAAGCTTGAAGTAATCAATCGCGAATTTTTTACTCATGTACCTGAACACAAAGATTCATTTAGTGAACTTAAGAAAAAAACAACTGCTCTTCTTGACCATGCTATCGACAAAAGGATTCCTGAAAAAAAGTTCGGCCTATTATTTTCCGGCGGAATAGACTCAACGTACCTGGCAAAATACTTCAAAGACAAAGGACATGAATTTATATGCTATACTGCAGTTTTAGATACCTATTCAGGAACTACTCCGTCTGATTTAGAAGCAGCACAGAAAGTTGCTAAAGAACTTGGTTTAAAACTCAAAATTAAAAAAATTAAACTTCAAGATGTTCCTCAATACCTCAAAAAAATCGTTCCTTTAATAGAAGATTCTAACGTCGTAAAAGTAGGGGTTGCTTTGACCTTCTACGTCGCTTGTGAGATGGCTAAAGAAGATGGCTGCAAAGTTATCTTCTCCGGTCTAGGAAGCGAAGAGATCTTTGCAGGATACGAACGGCACAAGAATTCAGCTAATATCAATCAAGAATGTCTTTCCGGCCTTAGAAAGATGTATGAACGAGATTTGTATCGCGACGATGTCCTGACTATGGACAACAGCATAGAATTACGACTTCCGTTTTTGGATTTAGAATTGGTTGACTATGCTTTAAAGATTCCTGAGAAGTACAAAATCAAAGGAGATATTACCAAATACATACTTCGGGAGATTGCACTAGAAAAAGGAATTCCTAACGAATATGCTTTCAGGAAAAAAACTGCAGCCCAATATGGCTCTAAATTTGATTACGCGATAGGAAAACTTGCCAAGCAACAAAAATTTCCCTCTAAATCAGCCTATCTTAGAACATTTTATCCAACTCATAATGTAAAGCTTGGCGTCCTTTTCTCTTCAGGAAAAGACTCTACTGCTGCTGCCTATGTCATGAAACAGCAAAACTATGACTTAACCTGCTTAATTCACATCAAATCTGAAAATCCAGATTCCTATATGTTCCAGACTGCAGGCACTGAATTAGTCGAAATGCAAGCAGAGGCGCTGGAGCTACCGATCATCATTCAGAAAACCAAAGGAGAGAAAGAAACTGAACTAAAAGATTTGGAAAAAGCATTTGTAGAAGCCAAGAAGAAATATCAGATTGAAGGAATTGTTTCTGGTGCATTATTTTCTACCTATCAGCGAGATCGAATCGAAAAAATCTGCGACAAATTAGGGTTGAAGATATTTTCCCCTTTATGGCATAAGCCTCAGGATAAGCATTTACAAGATTTGCTAGGAAATGGATTTGAAATTGTGTTAACAGCAGTGGCAGCAGAAGGTTTAGACAAAACTTGGCTGGGAAGAGTGATAGCTGCAAAAGATGTGGAAAAATTACAAAAGCTTCATTCCAAATTAGGATTAAATGTAGCTGGAGAAGGTGGGGAATTTGAATCCTTAGTATTAGATTGCCCATTGTTTACTAAGAGAATTGTGCTGGAAAAAACCGAAATTATCGAAGAAGATAAAAATAGGGCTCACTTAGTTATCAAAAAAGCTAAGTTAATCTCAAAATGAAAAAAGTAATGTGCTTCGGTACTTTTGATCTATTGCATCTCGGACATTTGAATTACTTTCAACAAGCCAAGAAGTATGGCGATTATCTCATCGTAGTTATTGCAAGGGATAAAACCAAGCAAATGCAGAAGAAAGAGATTATTTTCTCCGAAAAGGAACGCTTAGAATTAGTAAAAGGATTGAAAGTGGTAGATGAAGCTGTACTCGGCTATCCGGAAGATCATTATAAAATTATTCAAGAAAAGAAACCAGATGTCATTTTCTTAGGCTATGATCATAAGATTGATGAGAAAGTGCTGGCTTCTAAGTTGAAAGAACGGGGTTTGAAACCTTCAATTAAACGAGCCAAACCATTTAAGTTAGGAAAACATAAATCTACGTTGTTGAGAGAGAAAGTGTTAAAGAATTAATCTTCCTTCCCTACCGTCAACTCTTTCGGGATCCGATACTCATCCCATTTTACCCTTCCTGCTTTCACCGCATCTCGGATCTTGCGTTGCACTCCATTCAACTCCGAACCGCCACTTTTGACTTCTACAAAGACAATCTCTTTCACTTCTTTTTCATCCAAACCATCAAACACGATCAGATCGACTGGCTTGCCTAAGAATTTACATTCTGTCGGTTTGTACTTAAAATTCGGAAGATATGGCGCTAACTGTTCCGAAAACTGTCCGCCTAAAGAAGCTCGTGATCGTTCAATGGAATCCTTCTTGATACCTGGAATTTGTTCCTGCCATTGTACATCACGTTGCAAGGAACCAAAATGAACTCCTATCTTATATGCCAAAGCAGCCACTGCTAAAAATAAGATCAACACCACTATCAGCAAAGGATCCATTTTCTTGTACAGTTGCGGAAAACTTAAATATCTTCTCATCGGCGATTATCAAAAAACGAAAAAGGTGGTTACTATGCATCATTTAAGTAAATTACAAAAATTCCATATGGAAGGCTATGCGCTGTTCCGTATTGTGGTTGGATTGATGTTTGTGCAGCACGGCGCACAGAAATTATTTGGCTGGTTTGGCGGAAAAGCTGTCGAATCAATGTTTAGTTTGATGGGGTTAGCCGGTACGATCGAATTTGTCGGTGGATTGGCGATTGCCTTAGGATTTTTTTCTAGATTAGCAGCTCTTGGAGGATCAGCAGTCATGATCGGCGCCTTAGCAACTGTACACTTCCCGCAAGGATTAGTGCCAATTGTCAATAAAGGAGAACTGGCCTTATTATTCCTGGTATGCTTTATCATGGTCGCAGTGCATGGCAACGGTAAGTGGAGTTTGGAACAACCTTTGTTGAAGAAAGAAGTGTTTTAAGATTTTTATTTTCTTATTTCTAAATTCTTATAAATCTCCATAAAATAAAAATTTATAATGGCATCATTTTTAACTTCAAATCTTAATCTCGAAGAAGCTCTTGCCCAAACCCATGAGAACGGTTATTTTTTTGCTGCGGAAGCTATAAATCCTTATTTTTGTAGTCTAATGGAAGAAGAAATAAATAGATTAAGCCTTGAAGAAGGAGATCATGTTAATTATCCCATAAATGCAGGTTCTCCACGGGAAGTACGGCAACTTCATGAACGCGCATATTATCCCATCGGAAACGAAAATGTTCCTATGGCGACCTGTGTAACTGAACTTCTCGTGCAAGAAGTTAAAAAGCTAAAACTTTACCCAGAATTAGAAAACTGGCATCCTACAGAAGCAGGGTATCAACGATATCGTGACACTCAGGATTGGATATCTCCTCACCGTGACCGGAGAAACGATCGCCTGCTCTCTGCTACGATAACTATCAAAGGTTCCGCCTTAGTGCGGATATATGAACCAAGAAAAGATCCAGACGATTATGGTAATTTACGACAAACAGATGAATTCATGACTTCATCTGGAACATTAATGTTGCTTCGGGCACCAGGATTTGGAAGCGGGGAACAAACAATCCATGAAGTTCTTTCTCCATTGGGTGGAAGCAGATTAATATTAAATCTACGCATGCGGCCCAATATTCTTAAATCCCCTAAAGAATTTACAGAGCTTTATAAGAAGAAAAAAGAAAAATGATTTACTTCTTCTCCATCGCTGCTTTTACCAATCCTAAAAATAACGGCGCAGGTGTACTCAATCTGCTCTTCAGCTCTGGATGTGCCTGAGTAGCAATAAAATAGGGATGATCCTTCAGCTCGATAAACTCAGTAAGGTTCCTCTCCAAATACAATCCGGAAATGCTTAATCCATTTTCCATCAGGAATTGGTGATAACTTTGATTTACTTCGTAGCGGTGCCTATGCCGCTCAGAAACAATCTCTGCATTATACAATTTTCGTGCCAAACTTCCCTCCCGCAAATACGAGATATACGCACCTAACCGCATGGTTGCTCCTTTCGCGGTAATTGCTTTCTGTTCATGCATTAAATCCACGACAGGATGAGCGGTGTCAGGATCCACTTCTGTCGTATTCGCTCGTTCCAGCAGGCAAACATTCCGAGCGAATTCCACCACCATCAATTGCAGGCCAAAACAAATGCCAAGTAGAGGAACATGATTCTCCCGGCAATATCGTATTACTGCTAGTTTCCCTTCTACACCTCTGCTGCCAAAGCCTCCGGGAACGATTACTCCATCCACTCCATGCAATGATTCGGCCACAGATATTTGTCCATTCTCAATCTCCGTAGTCTCAATGAATTTCATCTTGATTTTTGCTTTGGTATGAGCGCTGCAATGCATTAGGGCTTCTTTGATACTGGCATAACTATCAGTAAGAGAAGTGTACTTTCCACATAAAGCGATGGTAATCTCTTGAACAGGATTTTCCAAATTATAGAGCAGCTGTTTCCAAGGATCATCGACAGGCCGAAGAGCTAATCCTAATTTCTGGTTGACGATCTCTACCATCCCTTCTTCTTCGAGTAAGAAAGGGATTTTGTATACATTATCGACATCTAACCCGGTGAATATTGCTTTTTTATCTACGCCACAAAAAGATGCAATTTTACCTTTGATCTCTGGCGTTAACGGTTCAGAACATCTACCGATAATAACATCTGGTTGAATCCCTCTCCTCCGTAATTCATAGACACTTTGTTGTGTTGGCTTTGATTTCTGTTCATGGACGCCGGCAGGAATAGGCACATACGTAAGATGTACATATAAAATATTTTCTTCACTTACTTCTTCCTTTAACTGCCGCATCGCTTCAATATAGAGATCGCTTTCCATATCCCCTACCGTACCTCCTACTTCGATCAGCATGACATCAGCATGCTCTTTTTCTGCAGTGATACGAATTTTATCCTTGATTACATCAACGACGTGGGGAATAAATTGCACCGTTTTCCCTAAATAATCCCCTCTTCGTTCCTTAGCTCGGATTTCCTCAAACACTTTTCCCATGGTAAGGTTATGTTCAAACTTACAGGTTGTATTCAGAAACCGTTCATAATGTCCGAAATCCATATCCACTTCGCCGCCATCGTCTAAGACAAATACTTCCCCATGTTCCACGGGATTCATGGTGCCTGGGTCGACGTTAAGGTACCCATCTAACTTCATCGGTACAACTTTGTATTGAGAACTAAGTAGATGGCCAATGCTGGCTGCTGCTATACCTTTACCTAATCCAGAAAGAACTCCGCCGGTTACAACGATATATTTTCTTGCTGTGTGCACTATTATTAGGGAGAGTTACAATTTAAATAATTTCCCAACACCTCGGAAATGACAACACTACTTCTACAATTTACACATTTTTGTTACGATCTTTCCTGAAAGATACACTAAAGAAATGCCTAATAAAAGAATTCCTATCGCTCCTAACTCTAAGCCTTTAAGTGGCAGTACACTCAAAAAACCACTGATGCCAAATATCCCTGCTAAACCTAAAGCACAGGAGGAACATGCTGGAGCTAGGATACTGCTTATGATTCCCGTAAATCCTAATCCAGCGCTATAACTGACTTGCCTCTTTACCAAGAATAAGCTTAAGGAGAAAACAATTCCTGAAAGGAGAGAAATAATAAGTAAGAACACAAAAGAAGCATTTGACATAGTGCTGTGGGCACTGAGAAGAAGATCAAAGATCAGTGTCAAAGAAGGCTGGGAAGCAATCAATTTGAAATTGCCAATGAGCACATTTACTGAAAATACTACAAAGGCAAATGTTGTGCTATACGCGAAGTATTGTTTCTCAGAATACACTTCAGCTAACGCTTCTAGAGTGTTGTGTAGATATCTCATAAGAATCAAAAAAGAAAGAAATAATAAAAATCTTTAGTTAAGTTCTGCATCGATTACTTGCTTAAACACGGCAAATGGCTGAGCTCCGCTTACTAACTTTCCATTCACGATGAAGCCAGGCGTTCCTTGGATTCCTACTGCTGCGCCGTCAGCCATGTCTTTTTGTACTTCTCCGGCCATTGCGCCAGAATCAAGACAAGTATCAAATTTAGCAGTGTTTAAACTTAAGTCTTTCGCATACTGCTTAAAGGAAGCAACGCCGCCCTGTACTCCTTTCTCGAAAAGCATATCGTGCATTTCCCAGTATTTTCCCTGCTCGCCAGCACATTCAGCTGCTTCTGCTGCTTTCTGCGCATTAGGATGGAAACTTAGTGGGAAATCCCTGTAGACTAACTTAACTTTTCCAGTTTTTATGTACTCTTCTTCGATTGACGGTAAGGTCTGTTGATGGAAGCGTGCACAGAACGGACATTCAAAGTCGCTCCACTCTACGATCGTTACTGGCGCATCTGCATCTCCTCTGACATCATCGTCATCAAGTAATGCTTCCATATCCACTGCTGTTGGAGCTGGATTGTCTTCTCCTGGCGGCAGCACTGCTCCGCCAGTTGGGGTTCCTGAATTGCCTCGGAAGGCAACAATCGCCAATATAACAATTAAAGCGACAGTAGTAACTTTCCAAAATAAGTCGCTGCTCTTCTGTTTTCCAGCTTCAGCTTTGTGAGTTTCTTCCATGATCTAAACCTCCATAAAAATGTTTTCATTGCTAAATGAGGCTTATCTATATATGTTTTTGGGTGTAAACAAATAGTATATTAGAGGCTAAAACTTCAAAATTTTTGAGAAAAGCTGTTCATAGGCGCTCTTTTAAGAAAATTTGGAACGTTTTGTCTTTCGGTTCCCTCTTAACTAGCCCTTTCTTCTCCAATTCTTGCAGAACTTGACTCAATTTTGCTTTGGACATGTCTGCTCGTAACCGCAGCATGTTCTGAGTGATGCCTTCTTCCTCACGCACGATATGTAACACTCTCTTTTCAAATTCATTCAACCCTTTCGAGAGAATAGAATACTTTTCTTCTCCCAGTTTCCGTTCCGTATCTTTCTCTAACCGTTCTACGATCGCTTGTTCCCCTTTACTGAAAACCAAAAGATAAAAAGCTAACGCGAATAGAAACCCAAATGCTCCAAAGGCAAAATGTATCACACTTAAAGAAGTTTCAATGGTCCTGCATCCTGCGTTTTCAAAACATCCTAATGCTTCAATTTCTTGATTTAACGATTGGATAATTAAAATAAACACACCAAGTAGAAATAAGGTTATAATTAAAATGAACACGCCCACTTTTTTATTGTTCATAAGAACTTAGTGTAGTTAAAAGTTTATTAATTTATTGTGCAAAGATAAGAATTATGTTATAACTGGACCAGTCTCGACCACTTCAAAAGCATTTCCTGGAACGGTCTTAAGCTGCGCTAAGTCATCATCATTCCAGCGAGGATCTGCTGCTCCTGTAATATACCAATTAGAACCATTGTCTGCCACAATCATCCCATATTTCTTGAGTGCTTCTAAGATTACTCGAGATTGTCCGGTGAATCCGGAAATATCATAATCTTCTTTTAAGCGTAATCTAAGTCCCATAGGGGGAAGATTTGGATCAGTGCTCTTTGAAGCAAAATGTGTTGCTGGGTGGATAAATCCCCGCTGTGTCTTTCGGACTGTAAAACGTAGTGCATGTTCTATTTTTCCCGCTTCTACTTCATCATAACGCACCAATCCTGCAAAGATTGGAAGTCCTGCTGCATCCGTTGAAGTCCAATAATTTGGCCGTAGAGCATTAGATCGGAGATCAAATTTTGCTCCGGCATCCGCTTCCCAGCCAGAATTAGTGGGAAATGCATGATATAATTCATAGAGCATACATTCTTCGGTATCAACAGCGATGACATGTCTGTCCCCATCCGATGCCGGGCCATCCTCGATAGGAGCATCAAGAGGAATAGGGTATGGTCCAGGATCGCTTTCATCGCCATAGGCAGTAAAAACAATCGGAACCTTCGGCTCGCTGGAAACAATGACATAGGGAATACCATATTCACCTTCCCCTCCAAAATCAGGATGAAGATATCCATCAGCTCCGATGCTGGCGATGTAATTTTCAGAATTAGGATGGACAGGGTAATTTGAAATATCTATATTCCATGGATTGTCTTTTGGGAAAACAGGACAGCCATTCACAGTAGGTCCTTTCATGATTTGATCTTGAGAAATAGTGGATTTACTTTTTGGAACTGATTTTCCTGACGACATTGGTGAGATTTCTTCTTTTTGAATTTGAGAAGTGCATCCTAGCAGAAGGGCACCAATGACTAATAAAGAAAATATGATAAGCAGTTTATTCTTCATAAAAATTTATTTCCAGTCCTCTATAAATAGATTGCCTTGTGATTCCCAATGTTTGTTCACAAAAAGAAGCTATTCACGAACAGCAACAGGTTAATCAACGCAGAGAGCATACAGTAGAAACAATAATCTTTGACTTTATACAATTGCACCCAGAGCAAAAATAAAGAGAATAACAAACCAAAGCCAACTGCAATCATAACTAATAACGACAACATTGCAAATTGTGGCATGATAAACATCAGTACACCGGCAATCAGCATCGCCACATAAAACAATAATCCTAATACTTCATTTCTTACCCCAAAAATAGTCGACCATTTGCTTTCCGTTACTTTGCTGCAATCGTGATTGAGAGGACAAATCAGTGGAGCAGCAGCATGTTTATAGTGCTTCCAGACCAAGTACCCAGCATCGACTATGCCAGCTATGGCTAAGGTTATGAAGGCTGCAATTGCTGTGCTCATTTTTTTAGGTGTAATGTTCCTAAGGCAATCGCTGCCAGTAAAAGCCCTATATCTCGGAAGATAATGTCTAATGCAGCCATATTAACGATGATTATGGTAGTCAAATTTAACGCGGAGAAGGTGGCTGCGTATTTTGTTTTCCATCCGGAAAGAAGCCATAAGCCTAACGTGAGATCAAACAAAGCATGAGCACCTAAAAGCAGTGTTTCTGGAAATAGATTTTTAAGAAACTGAGGGATAAAACCAACCCATGCTTCAGGATTGAGCGTTGCTGCAATTGCGGCATAAAGAAAAGGGATTGCTAAACCTACGCGTAAAGTAAAAGATGCTAAATTTGAATAGTCACAGGTTAATTTTTTCATTCTACCATGATAGTTCCGGTTGATGAAGTTCTAAGGTGGTCGTGATATTTCCAAGAACCTTTTTCATTGAAGTTGAAACTGAAAGATTCTCCTTGTGCTAATCCTTTGCAGGCATCAAAATTTTGATGCATCACATCTACGGTATCGCATTTCTTAATGCTTGAGCCGGGATATGCTTCATGGGTAGGATGCACTGCTGAAGCCGGCCAGTGTTTATTTGAATCTTCATTGACGAACGTTACGGTTGTCCCTGCTTTTACTGTTAAAGCTTTTGGTTCAAATCCGGAGGAGGTTATTTTTACGATTGGGTTACTCACTATTATATCCTTTCTTGTTGAAAAATCCGATGGGGCAGGAACAGAAACTTCTGGTTTGGGGTAGCAGCCGGTGAGGAAAATAAACAAAGTTAAGAATCCCATAATTAATACACCTCTTTTCATATGAGGAATTAAATAAAACTTGTTTATATAATTTGTTGTTCTCACATATTCTCAATAACCACATCGCCAAATTCAGAACACTTCAACAATGTAGCATTCTCCATCTGCCGCGCAAAGTCATAAGTAACTCTTTTCTGCTGTATCGCTTTGGTCATCGCCTTCACCACTACATCAGCCGCTTCTTTCCATCCGAGCAATTCCAGCATCATCACACCAGATAATATTACTGAGCCAGGGTTGACTTTATCCTGTCCAGCATATTTTGGCGCAGTTCCATGTGTAGCTTCAAATACAGCTAGGCCTTCTTCATAATTGATATTTGCTCCAGGAGCGATACCTAGACCGCCAACTTGCGCTGCACAGGCATCTGAAAGGTAATCTCCGTTTAGGTTAGTAGTAGCAATCACATCATACTCATCGGGCCGCAACAGCAGCTGCTGAAACATCGAATCGGCAATCCGATCCTTAATCACTATTTTATTTTCTGGATTTTCTTCTCCTTCTTTTACTACGTAGTCAGCAAATTCTTCCTGGACAAGCTGATAACCCCAATCTTTGAATGCTCCTTCAGTAAATTTCATGATGTTTCCTTTATGCACCAAGGTAACAGATTTGCGCTTGTTTTCGATCGCATACCTGATCGCTGCCCGCACTAATCTCTTTGTTCCTGCGATGCTGATTGGCTTAATGCCGATGCCTGAATCATGTCGAACTTTTTTATTCATTTCTTTTTCTAAAAATTGGATCACTTTTGCTGCTTCCAGAGTTCCTTCTTTCCATTCGATCCCTGCATACACATCTTCTGTATTTTCTCGAAAGATAACTACATCTAATTTTTCTGGTTCTTTCATTGGATTGGGGACGCCAGGAAAATATTGCACCGGCCGCACACAGGCAAATAAATCTAGCTTCTGTCTTAATGTTACGTTCAAACTTCGATGACCGCCTCCAACGGGGGTTTCTAATGGTCCTTTCAATACCACTCGCAAATTCATAATTTGCTGCAACGCTTCATCTGATAGTAATTCCTTTCCCTGCTGTAGTGCTTTTTCTCCAGCAATGATTTCCTGCCAAAGGATTTTTCTTTTTCCATGATATGCTTTTTGCACTGCAGCATCCAAGACTTTCAAGGCAACCGGAGTGATATCTACCCCAGTTCCATCACCGACGATAAATCCTATTTCCGGCTGATCAGGAACCTGCCATCTTACGTTGGAGAATGTAATTTTCACCTTTCGAAGGATTAAGAAATGATTTATAAGGATTGTTATCTGGAGAAACAATTTTTCTAAATCTTTTTAAAGTAGTTCTTTTCTAATTGATTATGATCCATCTGAATGAAGAATTACGCCAGCGGGGAAGTCTCTCCGAAAAGATTCAAGCGGTAATAAGTCCTGAGATATATTTTGCTCATACCATCTCTAATTTTGAGAAAGGAAAAACTGAGGTGGAAACAACCGGTCTTATGCAATCCGTTCTTTGGCTTTATACAGGAATAAATTATTACCGCAGAACATGCATTACGTTAGTAAATATGCATTTTTATCATAGCGATAACTTTCAAGAAGCGAGATTGGAAGATTTTAATTCTACTTTGGATCTTCCTATCTTCAATCCTGGATTTTTATATTCCTCTACTTTACAGCAAGGGATACAAAATGGAGATAAAGTACAAGAAGCGTATGTAATATATTTTAAAGAAAAAGATAGGAGTTATTTACTTAATGTTGCTAAGATCAAAGGATACAATTTTCCCGAACGAGTGAAACCAGCACCTACACTACAGAAACCTGCTGCTGCCTTCTAAAAACAATATTCTACTAACTAAAAATTTAAATACCTAATTTCTTCAGATTTTCTATGTCCTTCCTCAACAAAGAACAGGTTCAAGATTTCTATTTAGATTATATAGAAAAGCTGCAAGTGATCAAAGAAAAATGCAACCGTCCTTTGACCTATGCAGAAAAAATTCTCTTCACGCATTTCGCCAAAGCTGAATTTGAAGTTCAGCGCGGTAAATCTAGTATTGCTTTGCAAGTAGATCGCGTGGCCATGCAGGATGCCACTGCGCAGATGGCTATTTTGCAGTTCATGCTTACGGGAAAAAAATCTGTTGTTGTGCCGACTACCGTTCACTGCGATCACTTGATTACTGCCAAACTCGGCGCTCAGCAAGATTTAGAAGAAGCACAGATCCAGAATAATGAAGTGTATCAATTTCTGAAAAGTTCAGCCAACAAGTACGGCATGGGTTTCTGGAGGCCTGGCTCAGGAATTATCCATCAAGTCATTTTGGAAAATTATGC